>NZ_JBNPNC010000031.1:0-31933 GCF_050314315.1 Desulfovibrio sp. SGI.102
CTCTAAAGCCCATAAAAGAAAGGCTCCCCAAAGCGGGGAGCCTGACCGGGGAAGACTGCGGCGTTGCCTGCCGGCGCTTGAAGGCGACATGGCAGGGGCTGCTGCCGTTCCGTGGCCGTATCGGTAACGGAGCCGTGACGCGGCACGTGGCCGGGTCCGATGTTCTCCGCTAGCGGGAAATTTTCCGGGATCACCGGCAGCCCCTCAAGGGGGGGGCGGAGCTGCCGGGGGGTATCAGGAGGAGGAAGGTCGGTATGTTCCCGGCCAGCTCCGAAGGAGGGACGAGCCGGCCGGGGAGGGACTTTTTCAGGAGGAAGGAGGTTGCTGTTTTCAGTCCCGGCCGGTCCTGGGGGGGACAGGCCGACCGGGGGAAGGAGGTCTCAGAAGAAGCGGAGGATGTTCGTTTCAGGTTCGAAGGAGGTCCGTCAGGCTGTCCACGCTACCGCGGTCTGTCGCGGGCCGAGGCAGCAAAGAGGCCATGCGGCTGCCGCGGTAGCGCGGACGGTAAGAAATTTGTGGTGTTCCATGACGGACCTCCAAAAAGGAAGAAGATGGTATGGCATGTATATCTGTTCGGCGCTGTCCCCGTAGTGGTGGCGGACCGGAGGGCCCGTCCCGGACGATGCCGTTGTTGTACGGGATATAGCAATCGCCGTGCCAAAGTATATTTTCATAATAAAAACAATAAATTACAAAATAAGGTTTAAAAAAGGCGTTTCCCTAGCCCCGGCACCTGTACAGAAATTGAACATTTTTTCCCGCCATTCCGGCAGGTTGTAAAAAAATTGGACGCTTTGCCCCGCAGCAGGCGGCCTATGTGCTTTTTTTATACAGTCCGCGGCCGCCGTTCCGGCAAAGGGTCCTGCGCCGGGGCGCCAGCACGCTCTTTGCAAAGCGGCAGGCTCCATAGTATAGCCGAACCATATGAATCTTACCAACGAACCTTCCCTGAAAGGATCCCTCATGAACAGTCATGGTTTCGAACTCGTCACCGAGCGCCGCCTGCACGAAGTGGGCGGTACGGCCCGGCTCTGGAAACACGGCGTCACCGGCGCGCAGCTGCTCTCCGTCAGCAATGCCGACGAGAACAAGTGCTTCGGCGTGAGCTTCCGCACCCCGCCCACGGACTCCACGGGCGTGGCCCACATCCTGGAACATTCCGTGCTCTGCGGCTCGGACAAATATCCGGTCAAGGAACCCTTCGTGGAGCTGCTCAAGGGCTCGCTCCAGACCTTCCTCAACGCCTTCACCTTCCCGGACAAGACCTGCTATCCCGTGGCCAGCGCCAACCTGCAGGACTTCTACAACCTCATCGACGTCTACATCGACGCCGTCTTCCATCCCCGCATCAGCGAGGACATCTTCCGTCAGGAAGGCTGGCACGTGGAGGCCGAGGACACCAAGGGCCCCTGGACCTACAAGGGCGTGGTCTACAATGAGATGAAGGGCGCCTACTCCTCGCCCGATTCCGTGCTGGCCGAACAGAGCCAGCAGGCCATCTTCCCGGACATGCTCTACAGCCTGGACTCCGGCGGCAACCCGGAAGTCATCCCGGACCTGACCTACGAGGCCTTCCGCGATTTCCACAGCCGCTACTACCATCCCTCCAACGCGCGTTTCTTCTTCTGGGGCGATGACCCGGAAGAAAAGCGTCTGGAGATCGTGGCCGAGGCCCTGCAGGGCTATACCGCCCGCGCGGTGGACTCCGCCGTGCCCCTGCAGCCCCGCCGCGACACGCCCCGGCAGGTGGAAGTGCCCTACGCCGCCACCGACGGCCAGAAAACGGCCCTGTTCACGGTCAACTGGCTGCTGGGCGAACGCGGCGACGTGCATCAGGCCCTGCTCATGGAGATGCTGGAGCACATCCTCGAAGGCCTGCCGGGCTCTCCCCTGCGCAAGGCCCTCATCAGCTCCGGCCTGGGCGAGGACACCACCGGCTGCGGCCTGGAGACCGACCTGCGCCAGATGTACTATTCCACCGGTCTCAAGGGCGTGGACCCGCGCAAGGTGCAGGACGCCGAGATGCTCATCTTCGAGACCCTCGCCGACCTTGCCGAGGACGGCATCGACCCCGCCGCCGTGGAAGCCGCCGTCAACAGCGTGGAATTCTCCTACCGCGAGAACAATTCCGGCCGCTTCCCGCGCGGCCTCTCGGCCATGATCCAGGCCCTGTCCACCTGGCTCTACGACGGCGACCCGCTGGCCCCGCTGGCCTGGGAAGGCCCGCTGGCCGAAATCAAGGCCCGTCTGGCCGCCGGGGAGAAGGTCTTCGAGAACGCCATCCGCGACCACTTCCTCAACAACGAACACCGCGCCACCGTGGTGCTGCTGCCTGACGCCCGGCTGGCCAAGGCCCGTGAGGACCGCGAGGCCGCCCGCCTGGCCGCCGTGTACGAGGCCTGCTCCGACGCCGAGCGGCAGGAGCTGGTGGAGGCCACCAGCCGTCTGCAGGCCGCCCAGTCCGCTCCGGACAGCCCCGAGGCCCTGGCCACCATCCCCAGCCTGGGCATGGATGCCCTGCCCCTGCGCAACACGCCCGTGCCCTGCGTGCGGGAGGCCCTGAGCGGCGGCCAGACCTGGCTGGCCCACGACCTGCCCACCAGCGGCATCGCCTATACGGCCCTGCTCCTGCCCCTGAACGCCGTCCCGGCCCGCCTGGAGCCCCTGCTGCCCCTCTTTGCCCGCAGCCTCACCGAAGTGGGCACCGCCCGCCGCGATTTCAGCGAACTGGGCGCGCGCATGGCCGCCAAGACCGGCGGTGTGGGCGCCGATCCCCTGCTGGCCACCACCCGCGGGGAGCGCGGCCTGGTCAAATATCTGAGCGTGGCCGGCAAGGCCGTCTACGACAAGGTGCCCGACCTGTTCGACATCTTCCGCGAGATCCTGCTGGAGCCCCCGACCGACCGCGCCGTGCGTCTGGAGCGCCTGCGCCAGATGCTGCTGGAAGACAAGGCCCGTCTGGAGCACGGCCTGGTGGCGGCCGGTCATTCGGCCGTGGGTTCCCGCCTGCGCGCCCACTTCACGTCCTCCGGCCTGCTGGCCGAGCGCCTGTCGGGCATCAGCCAGCTCATGGCCGTACGCGAGCACCTGCAGCGTCTGGACAGCGATCCCGACAGCCTGCTGGCCGATCTGGACGAGCTGCGCCGCCTCATCGTGGCCAGCCCCGACGTGCTGGTGGACTGCACGGCCGAGACCGCCGGTCTGGATGCCGTGCAGCGGCAGGCCGCCGACCTGCTGGCCGCCCTGCCCGCCGGCCGTGACGCGGCCTTGGTCCTGCCGCCCTTCAGCGACGGTCTGCCCGCCGCCGAAGCCTTCCTGGCCCCGGCCCAGATCAACTATGTGGGCAAGGCGGCCAACCTCTACGACCTGGGCTACACCTACCACGGCTCGGCCAGCGTCATCCTGCGTTACATGCGCATGGGCTATCTGTGGGAGCGCGTGCGCGTGCGCGGCGGTGCCTACGGCGCCTTCTGCATGCTGGACCGCATGGGCGGCACCCTGGTCTGCGCCTCGTACCGCGACCCCAACGTGGACGACACCCTGACCGCCTATGACCAGATGGCCGACTACCTGCGCTCCTTCCGCCCCGACAAGGAGCAGCTCACCAGCGCCATCGTGGGCGCCATCGGCGACCTGGACAGCTACCTGCTGCCCGACGCCCGCGGTGCGCAGGGCCTGGCCCGCCATCTGGCCGGGGACGACGAGGAAGCCCGCCAGCAGATGCGTGACGAGATCCTCGGCACCACGGCGCAGCACTTCCGCGACTTCGCCGACGTGCTGGCCGAAGCCGCCGGCCACGGCGTGACCTGCGTACTGGGCGGTGCCCAGACCCGCGCCGCCGCCGAGGCCCACGGCTGGCAGACGCAGGAACTGCTCTAGTCCCGGCCCGCAGGGACAGGGACCGGTACGCCCTTCCCGATCCATGCCGCCGTGGACGGAGCCGGGACGGACTCTGACGCAGGACACGGCCTGTGGCACGGGAGGCCCTCAGCTCTCCCGCCCGTAGCGGCAGCAATGCCTGGTATTGCCTTTTCCCTCTGGAATACCTACCTTTTCAGGAAACCGTCAGGCAGGGCCCCGCACGGGCTTTGCTGCCCGGATACCGTCTTGCCGCGCTGCAGCCGGTCTGCTGCCGGTCCGGGATGCCTTCGATCTTCCGCATCCCCGGACGCCATGGCTTCAGGCAACGGCCATCCCTGCCCGTATCCGGGAGCCCTTCCCCCAAGGCGTTCCCCTTCCCTGCTCCCAAGGAGGCTCCATGAAGCAGACCCCCGGCCCCGTCATCGGCGCTCCTTCTTTTGTCATGCCCGCCAATGTGGCCGACAATGCCCGCTTTCTGGCCGGGCGCGTCGATGAAGTGGCCCTGTGCCTTTTTGAGGCCCGTTCCTGCCTTGCCTATAACGACGAAGACCTGCCCCCCGCGCTGGCGGACCTGCCCCTGAGCTGGCATGTCCACCTGCCCGTGGATCTGCCCTGGCCGCGCAAGAAGGATGCCGAAGCCGTGCGCGTGGCCGTGGAGCTGGCCCTGCGCGTCTTTGACCGGGTGGTCTGGCTCAAGCCCTGGGGCGCCGTGCTCCATGCCCCCAAGGGCAGCCCCGTGCTGCAGCGTTTCATCCTGCGTCAGGCCGCCGCCTGCTGGCAGCGCCGCAGCAAGATCCCCCTGCTGCTGGAGAACACCGACATCTGCGACATCGCCGGCCTGGGGCGCGGCTTTCCGGCCGATCACGGACTGGGCTTCTGTCTGGACGTCGGCCACCTCATGGGCTATGCTCAAAACGCACTTTGGGCATCTCCCCTGCCCGAGACAGCGGCCCTGGTCCACTGGAGCGCCCCCGGCACCCAGGACCAGCATCTGGCGCTGCACCGGTTCACGGCAGCCCAGCAGCATCTGGCACGGCAACTGGCCGGCCGTCTGCCCGGGAACTGCCGTCATCTGCTGGAGATCTTCCGCTGGCAGGGGGTGGAGGAATCCCTGCCCCTCCTGCGCGACCTGCTGGCCAGCCAGCCGGATACCGTGTCCCCCGGCTGCCCGCACGGCCCCAACAACGCCAAAACAGCGGAGTAAAGCGGTCATGACCAATCCCTATGTAGCGCAGATGCGACAGTGGCGGCAGACACTGACCAAGGATCAGCGCTGGGCCATCCTCATCTCGGCGGACCCGGACGCCCTGGCCTCGGCGCTGGCGCTCAAGCGCATCATGGCGCATCGTGTGCGCGGTGTGGACATCTTCCGCATCAACGAAGTCACCCGGCCCGACAACCTGGCCATGATCCGCTACCTGCGCATCCCGGCCAAGCTCTGGCAGCCCGAAAAGGCCGATCTCTACACCAATTTCGCCATGGTGGACTCCCAGCCCCACCACAACCCGGCGTTCCAGGGCATCACCTTCGACCTCATCATCGACCATCATCCCCTCACGGCGGGCCAGCTGCCGCAGACGCCCTTCTGCGACATCCGCCCCGGTTTCGGTGCCACCAGCACCATGATGACCCGCTACCTGCAGGGCCTGCGCATCAAGCCCGGGCCGCTGCTCTCCACGGCGCTGCTCTACGGCATCCGCACGGATACCGCCACTTTCGAGCGTTCCGGCGGCGAGGACGACCTGCGCGCCTACCAGTGGCTCATCAAGCATGCCGACGCCACCCTGCTGCGCCGCATCATCCGCAGCGAGTACCTGCGCGCCTGGCTGCCCCTTTTCTCCCGCGCGTTCCGCTCCCTGCGCGACTGCCGGGGCGGGGCCATGGTCTGGCTCAACGAGGTGGACAGCGCCGACCTGCTGGTGGCCGTGGCCGACTTCTTCACCCGTGTACACGGCCTCAAGTGGATCGCCGTCTGCGGCGTGGTGGAAAAGACCGTGGTGGTCATCTTCCGCGGTGACGGCAGCCGCGACATCGGCCGTCTGGCCGACGCCTGCTTCTACGACGTGGGCTCCGCCGGCGGCCACCGCAACCTGGGCCGCGCGGAATTCCCCCTTGCCGCCATCCCGGCGGGCACCAAGCCTGCGGATTTCATCTTCCAGCGTCTGCACAGCCGCAAGCTGCGCCCGGTCACGGCCAGCGCCGCGCCCCTGGCCGAGAACGCCGGGCAGCAGGCCGTGCACAGCGAAACGCTGGAGCCCGCTCCCGTCCAGGCCCTGGCCCACGGGGCGTAAGACGCACGACAATCAGGCAGAAAGGGCAGATGACGTTCGCGTCAGCTGCCCTTTTTTTCTGCGGCAGTGGTGCCTCCGCAGGGAGCGGCGCACCGCCGCTGCGAGCGCTGCCGGTGTTCCCCTATGCAGGAAATTAATTTTTTAATTCAATAAAAACAATAAGATACGAAATCACCTCCCGCCATTTTCCGGCTGGAGGCATTTTTTTCACGAGCGACTCTTGACAAGCCCCGGGCTGCGGCGTAGCGTTTATGGAAACTGTTGGAGTTTTGAAGATGTCCCGTTTCGTTCCTGCCACCTCCTGCTACGCTGCTACCGGCTTTTGCTTTAGCTGGTTTTATTTTGCGTACTTTAGCGGAGCCTGTGGTCAGGAGCTTTGCTGACATCTTCTGTCAGAGAGTTTCGGGGCCGCAGGCATTAGCCGGCGGCCCTTTTTTTGTATCCAGCGCCGCCGGAACGGCTCCATTCCACAAGGAGAGATCCCATGTACCTTGGCAAACAGGTTCGTCTGGAACGCATCATCAATCGTGAAACCGGCCGCACTATCATCGTTCCCATGGATCACGGCGTGACCATCGGTGCCGTCGACGGCCTCATCGACATGCGCGAGACCGTCAACGACATGGCCGTGGGCGGCGCTGACGCCGTGCTCATGCACAAGGGCCTGGTCCGCTGCTCGCACCGCAACGCCGGCAAGGACGTGGGCCTCATCGTCCACCTGTCCGCCTCCACCATGCTCTCTCCCCAGGGCAACACCAAGACCCTGGTGGGCACCGTGGAAGAAGGCATCAAGCACGGCGCCGACTGCGTCTCCGTGCATGTGAACCTGGGCGATCCCAACGAGCGCCTGATGCTGGCCGACCTGGGCCGCGTGGCCGCCGCCTGTGACGACTGGCACATGCCCCTGCTGGCCATGATGTACGCCCGCGGCCCGGCCATCAAGAACGGCTTCGCCCCCGACGTGGTGGCCCACTGTGCCCGCGTGGGCGTGGAACTGGGCGCGGACATCGTCAAGGTGCCCTACACCGGCGACATGGAAAGCTTCTCCGACGTGGTCTCCGCCTGCTGCGTGCCCGTGGTCATCGCCGGCGGCGAACGCATGGATTCCACCCGCGACGTGCTCCAGATGGTGCACGATGCCATCAAGGCCGGCGGCGCGGGCATCTCCATGGGCCGCAACGTGTTCCAGCATCCCAACCGCATCCAGCTCGTGCGTGCCCTGCGCGCCATCGTGCATGAGAACGCCACGGTGGAAGAAGCCCTGGCCATCGTGGGAGAATAGCATGGCCCGCATCTACTACCGTTGCGAACCGTTCAGCAAGGCCGACGTGACCCTGGCCCTGGAATCCGGTGTGGACGGGGTCATCGTGCCCCGCGCCCAGGTGGAGAAGGTGGCCGCCCTTTCCCGCTGCACCGTCTGGGCCTGCGAGGACGTGGCCAGCGTGCCGCTGAACGTCAAGGCCGACGAGGAGGCCCTGGTGGCCCGCCTCAAGGCCGGTGAGACCGCCTGCCTGGCCCGCGGCTGGGAGATCATCCCCGTGGAGAACCTGCTGGCCCAGGCCGACAACGTGCTGGCCGAGGCGGGCAGCCTGGAAGAGGCCCGTCTGGCCGCCGGCATCCTGGAACGCGGCGTGGACGGCATCGTGGTCCTGCCCGAGGCTCTGGCCGAACTCAAGGCCATCGTGGCCCAGTGCAAGATCTCGCAGGGACGCGAGGAATTGCAGAAAGCCGTCATCACCCGCGTGGAAGCCGTGGGCCTGGGGCACCGCGTCTGCGCCGATACCCTTTCGCTGCTCAAGCGCGGCCAGGGCATGCTGGTGGGCAATTCCAGCGCCTTCACCTTCCTTGTCCATGCCGAGACAGAACACAACGAATATGTGGCCGCCCGTCCCTTCAGGGTCAATGCCGGGGCCGTGCATGCCTATGCCCGCCTGCCCCATGACAAGACCTGCTACCTGGGCGAACTGGCCGCAGGGCAGGAAGTGCTCATCGTGGGCGCCGACGGCCAGACCAGCGTGGCCACGGTGGGCCGGGTCAAGATCGAAGTGCGCCCCATGCTGCTGGTGGAAGCCGAGGCCGAGACCCCCGAAGGCCCCAAGCGCGGCGCCGTGTTCCTGCAGAATGCCGAGACCATCCGCCTGACCGCCCCTGACGGCACGCCCCTGAGCGTGGTCAGCCTCAAGCCCGGCGATACGGTGCTCTGCCGTCTGGATCAGGCAGGCCGCCACTTCGGCATGCGCATCCAGGAAGAGATCCGCGAGGTGTAGCATGGCCGACGCACATTCCCCCTCCGACGCCCCCCAGCGCCTGACCGCCATCCGCGGCGAGATCGACAGCGTGGACCAGGAACTGCTGGCCCTGTTCAACCGCCGCGCCGCCCTGAGCCTGGAAGTGGGCCGCATCAAGGCCGGTGACCCCGGCATCGTGTTCAAGCCCCTGCGCGAGCGCGAAGTGCTGGACGGCCTGGCCCGCAAGAACGACGGCCCCCTGCCCGAAGAGCACCTGCGTGCCATCTGGCGCGAGATCTTCTCCTCGTCGCGCGCCCTGCAGCGTCCGCAGAACGTGGCCTATCTGGGCCCGGAAGGCACCTTCTCCTATTTTGCCGGTGTGGAGTATCTGGGCCATGCCGCCAGCTTCCACCCCTGCAACGACCTGCCGCAGGTCTTCGCCGACGTGCACTCCGGCCGCTGCGAGCTGGGCGTGGTGCCGCTGGAGAATTCCCTGCAGGGCACCGTGGGCGTCAGCTTCGACCTGTTCCTCAAGTATGACGTGCATATCCAGGCCGAGCTCTTCTCGCCCATCTCGCACTGTCTGCTGAGCCACGCCGCCAGCCTGGCCGAGATCACCACGGTCTACTCGCACCCCCAGCCCCTGGCCCAGTGCGGCGGCTGGCTGCGCAGCCATCTGCCCCAGGCCGGTCTCATCCCCGTGGAGTCCACCGCCGCCGCGGCCCGCATGGCCGCCGCCAATCCGCAGTCCGCGGCCATCGGCAACGGCAAGCTGGCCGACATGACCGGCCTTTCCATCCTGGCCCGCCGCATCGAGGACGAGCCCGGCAACTGGACGCGCTTCGTCATCATCGGCCCCAAGCCCGTGGGCCAGCTGGACAAGCTGCCGCGCACCGCGCCCGTGCCCGGCCATACCGGCGCGGACAAGACCTCCATGCTCTTCACCCTGCCGGACAAGTCCGGCACGCTCTCCGGCGTGCTCTCCCTGCTGGCCGAGCACAAGATCAACATGCGCAAGCTGGAGTCCCGCCCCCTGCGCGGCCAGTGCTGGAAGTACGTCTTCTTCACGGACGTGGAATGCGACCTGACCGCCCCCCAGTATGAGGATCTGCTCCGGAAGCTGGCCGAGACCTGCACCAGCTTCCGCATCCTGGGCAGCTACGCCACCGGCCCGCAGCTGGACCGCATCGGCCTGGACGACGTGGAGGACAGCCATGCCTAGTCCCGATACCGCCTGCGTGCGGGCCCCGGCCTCCAAATCCATCTCGCACCGCTACTGCATCGGCGCGGCCCTGGCCCACGGCACGTCCGAGCTGCACCATGTGCTGGACAGCCGCGACCTGGAATGCACCCGCGCCATCCTCTGCGCCGCCGGTGCCCGTATGGAAGCCCTGCCCGGCGAGGAAGGCGGCTGGCGCGTCACCGGCATGGACGGCCGTCCCCGGGGCGGCACGGACACGCCCCTGAGCTGCGACGTGCACGAATCCGGCACCACCTGCCGCCTGCTGACCGCCGTGCTGGCCGCCGGTCACGGCCTGTTCCGCATCCACGGCGCGCCGCGCATGCACGAGCGGCCCATCGACGAGCTGACCCGCGCCCTGGAGGCCCTGGGCACGGACGTGCGCTTCGAGCAGCGTCCCGACTGTCCTCCCCTGCTGCTGCGGGCCGCGGGCCTCGATCCCGCCCGCAACGGCGGCCGCGTGCGTCTGGGCATGGATGCCTCCAGCCAGTATTTCTCCGGCCTGCTGCTGGCAGCGCCGCTGGCCCCGGCTCCCCTCTGTGTGGAACTGGGCGGACAAAAGGCCGTGTCCTGGCCCTATGTGGGCCTGACCCTGCATTGCCTGGAAGATTTCGGCATCCGCTTCAGCGTGGAGACCCGCGAGCCCGACGGCCCGTGGCAGCTCCTGCCCGACGGCGGCTGGCGCGCCCTGCGTACCGCCCGCCCCGACGGCCTGCGTATCACCGTGCAGCCCGGCACCTACCGTGCGGGCAGCTATCAGGTGGAAGGCGACTGGTCCGGGGCCTCCTACCTGCTGGCCGCCGGGGCCCTGGGCAGCCGCCCCGTGCGTGTGGACGGCCTGAGGGCCGATTCCCTGCAGGGCGACCGCGCCATGCTGGACATCCTGCGCGCCATGGGCGCCCGCGCCGAGGTGGAGGGCACGTCCATCACCGTGCATCCTTCGGCCCTGCACGGCGTGGACGTGGACATGGGCCATTGCCCGGATCTGGTGCCCACGGTGGCCGTGCTGGCCGCCTTTGCCCAGGGGCCCACCCGGGTGCGCAACGTGGCCCATCTGCGCATCAAGGAATCCGACCGCATCACCGCCCCGGCCACCGAGCTGGCCCGTCTGGGCGTGCGTGTGGACGAACATGACGACGGCCTGACCGTCCACGGTACGGGCCCCGACGGCCCGGTCTGGGACGAGGCCGCGCGCTTCTCGGCCCACAACGACCACCGCATCGCCATGTCCCTGGCCCTGCTGGGCCTGCCCCACGGCAAGCGCATGGACGCCCTGCTGGACGATCCGCTGGTGGTGCGCAAGTCCTTCCCCACCTTCTGGAAAGTCTGGGAGCGGCTGCTGTGAGCCCGGACAGCTCGACGGCGCCCAGGGCGGACGGAGACGGCACCGGCCCCGTGCCCGCGAAAGCCGCGGCCTCCCTGCGGGGACGCGCCGTGCTCGTCGTGGGCTGCCGGGGCCGCATGGGCGCCATGCTCTGCCGCCGCGGCAAGGCCGCCGGTCTGGACATGCGGGGCGTGGACGTGCCCCTGACGGACGCGGTGCTGGCCCCGGCCTGCAAGGATGCGGCCCTGGTGCTGCTCTGCGTGCCCGCGGCCGTCTTTGCCGACGTGGCCGCCACGGTCTGCGCCCATCTGCCCGCCACGGCCATCCTGGCCGACATCACGTCGGTGAAGGTGCGGCCCCTGCAGCAGATGGAAGCCATCTGGCCCGGCCCGGTGGTGGGCACGCACCCGCTCTTTGGCCCGGCCACGCCCGACGAGGACGGCCTGCCCGTGACCGTCACGCCCGGCCGCACGGCCCGCGAGGAAGACACGGCCCTGGTGGAGGCCTTTTTCCGGGCCCTGGGGTGCAGCACCTTCCGGGCCACGGCCGACGAGCACGACCGCGCCATGGCCCGCGTCCAGAACATGAACTTCATCACCAACCTGGCCTACTTTGCCCTGCTGGCAGGGCAGGAAGACCTGTTGCCCTATATCACCCCCTCCTTCCGCCGCCGCCTGCACGCGGCAGAGAAGATGCTCACCGAGGACGGCACCATGTTCACCGGCCTCTTCGAGGCCAATCCGTACAGCCACGAGGCCGTGCGCCAGTATCGCAAGATGCTCAACGTGGCCGCTGCCGGTGATATCGAACTGCTCTGCCGCCGCGCGCAGTGGTGGTGGAAAAAATGACAGCGGGGAAGGGAGCGCCCTGGACAAGCGCTTTCCTTCCCCTTTTCCCTGCTTTGTCCGGCGGTGACCTGTGACCGCCCTCCTCCGCCCAAGCGCCATCACCCCCTGCTCCACCATTCCATCCCTCGCCCTTCCCCCATGGCAGCGTCATGCCGCTCCCGGCGACCCCGAAAAATCGTTGCCGGCGCAACCTTGACCGCCGCGACCCTGTTGCCGCATCATGGTCCCCTCTCTTGCAACCCATGGAGGACCCATGACGACCTTCCTGCTCCTCATCGCCTGCGGCATCGTGGGCGGCCTGCTGTTTTTCTTCCTGCATATCCCCGGCGGTGCCATGCTGGGGGCCGTAGTGGCCGTGCTGGCCGTCAAGATGCTGGGACATGTGGAGACCGATACGCCCCATCTGTTCCAGCTGGGGGCCCAGATCGCCATCGGCGTCATGGTCGGCAACATGATGACCGGCGGCACCCTGCTGGAGATCCGCGCCATGGCCCCCCTGATGTTCGGCTCCACGGCCCTGCTCGTCGTGGCCGTGCCCTGGGGGCCTGGTTCATCTGCCGCTCGGCCGGGCTGGACGCGGGCAGCGCCATCCTGGCCACCAGCCCCGGCGGCCTGCAGGCCGTGGTGGGCATGGCCTCCGACCTGGGCACCAACGCCCCTGCCGTGCTGGCCTTCCATCTGGTGCGCCTGTACACCGTCCTGCTGCTGGCGCCGTTCCTGGGCTGGCTGCTGCACCGTCTGCTGCCGCACAGCTGATACCGGCCATAAAAAAACGGCCGGGGAAGGAGCGTCCCCTCCCGGGCCGGATAGCCACAGTCCTGCGGCAACGGCGGGCCGCATATCATCAAAACAGCGCGGGCACATCCCCGCCGCTCCCTTACCGGATGCCATAAAAAAAGCTCCGGTGCTGCCGGAGCCATGATGCCTCAGTGAGTCCTCGCCCGCATACCGTCGGGACCGGACAGAGGATGCCTTTCCCGAAAAACTACAGCGAAAAACGCAGGCGCGGCAACGGGCCGTCCAGATAGTCCAGGGCCTGCGCCAGCACGGCGGGCCGGGTGGCGATGTCGTCCGGCCGCAGGGGCAAGGTGTCGAAACGAAAGCCGAAGGAGCGCGCGTAGCGGGCCACGTCAGCGAGCCCCGCCCCCACATCGGCCTTGTCGTGGGCATCTGAGGCAAGACAGACGTCCACGCCGAAGTCGGCGGCCAGGCGCATGATGTCCGGGCAGGGATAGGGCTCGGCAAAGGGCTGGCGCAGCCCGGCCGACGAGACTTCCATGATGACGCTGTTATCGGCCATGGCCTGCACAGCGCGGGCCACCAGATCCAGGCTGCCCTCTTCGCGCAGCCATTCATGGAACAGGCCGTAGGAGGCCCGCTTGATGAAGTCGGGATGCGAGGCCACGTTCACCAGCCCGCTGGCCGCCATGCGGGCCATCTCTTCATAATATTCCCGGTAGCGGGCATAGGCGGCCTCCCGGCCGTCGGTCCAGGTGTTGGGACGCGCCACCGGGAAGAGCCCCACATAATGCAGGGAGCCGATCACATAGCTGAACGGCCAGCAGGAAAGGAAACGGCACATGTGCCTGGGGTAGTCGGGCAGCCAGTCCAGCTCCACCCCCAGCAGGGGCAGCGGCCGGTCTTCCCGCTCCAGCTCCCGCTGCCGCAGGGCCTGCACGTCCTGGACGAAGTCCCGGAAATTGCCGGGGAACGCCGCCACATACAGCTTGCAGGCATATTCCTCCGGCAGGGGGGAATGCTCACTCAGGCCGAAGAGGTCCAGCCCGGCCGCGGCGGCGCCCTCGTACATCTCGGCGGCGCTGTGGTGTCCGTGGGACGTGTTGGTATGGGTATGCAGGTCTGCCAGCATCGTGATACCTCCGGCGGACACCTTATGCCGGAGCGCGGCAGGACTCAAGCGCGATCCGCAGGAGATTCCAGGGCCGCCAGCAGGGCCTGCGGCCTTCTGATGACGATGCCCCGGCCGCGGATGTCGATGAGGCCCTCGTCCTGCAGCTGGTGCAGGGTCTCGCTGACCGTGGGCTGCGTGGAACAGACCATGGCCGCCATCTGGCCCTGGGAAAGGCTTACCGGCAGGGCCAGCGGCTGTTCCCAGGCGGCCGGGTCGCGCAGGCTCTCGTGCGCCAGCGAGAGCAGCAGACGGCCGACCCTGTGGTGGACATCGCAGGTCTGGGCGCTGAGGCTGTCGCCCAGATAGCGCAGACGGCTGCCCATGACGGTGATGACCCGCCGTGCCAGGGCGTAATTGCGGGACAGCAGATCGTCGAACGCCTGCCTGTCCAGCCGGAAGATGACGGAAGCGGCCAGGGCCTGGGCATTGACCTTACGGGGCAGGTCCTGCAGGACCTCCGACAGGCCGAAGATCTCGCCCGCGGTGCGCAGGAAAAAAGTGGATTCCTTTCCGGCCTCGGTCACGCAAAAGATGCGCAGCAGCCCGGACGCCACATAAAAACAGGCCCCGCCCGCGTCGCCTTCAAAAAAAACGATGTCGTTCTTTTTCAGTTCGATGCGCTGGGCACTGCGCAGAAAGTGTTCCTTGCACTCTTCTATGCCGTCGAAGAAATCCCCTTTTTCCAGATGCCAGAAACTGCGCATGCCGCCTCCCGTGCACCAGGCCCGTGAAGAGGCGTTCCCTGTCTGCCGTACAGACGCCGGAACCGGTGCGCCGCAACCAGACATTGCGGCGCACCGGCAGCGCGTTCCCGGACCCGGCCTTAGCCGTGTCGTGTTCTAGTGACGTATCCGGTTGACATACTTATATGTATATTCATTTCCGTCAATATCACGGCATTTCCAGGTGATGCAGTCCTTGCCCATGATGGGGCGCAGGCTGGCCTTGTAGTAGCCCAGCTGGTAAGGCATGCGCGTCTGCAGGGCACCGGTGGGACAGACCTTGATGCAGGACATGCAGTCCCAGCATTCGCCGGTGGCCCGGCAGCGGGCCTTGCCCGTCTCGGGGTCCAGCATCATGAGGTCGCCGGGGCAGACCATCTCGCAGGCGGTCTCGGGCTTGCCGCCGCAGCCGTTGCACTTGTTCAGATCTATTCTCGGGGGCATGGTTGGCTCCTTGCTTACGCGGTATAACGGTCACCGGGGATCAGCTGCTCGTACGGACGGGTGAAGGTCTCCACCTTGCCCGTGGCGGGATCGCGCCGTGATTCGATGAAACAGTCGAAATTGGCATCGTCGCGTTCCGGATAGTCGGAACGGGTCTGCCATCCGGCCCAGCGGGTCTCCTTGCGGGCCTTGAGGTGATGGACCACAGCCTCGGCCACATCGACCCTGTCCATGGTCTCGTGGGCCTGCATGAGCTCGTGCAGGTCGCGGGCACGCAGGTAGCCGAACTGGGACTGCAGCATGGCGATGTGCTTCAGGGCGTAGTCCAGACGCTCCTCGTTGGTGCGGTAGAACTGCGACACGCCGCCGGCGTATTCGTCCATCAGGCGCTGCAGGCGTTCCTTCATCTCCACGGGGCGCACGCCGTCTTCGTCCCGGGCCAGCAGGGGCGCGTAGACGCGGGCCTTTTCCTGCTCCACGGCCGCCATGTCCAGGGGCGGCAGCTCCAGATCCTTCATGTAGGCGATGGCCCCGCGGGCCGCCAGCTTGCCTTCGGCACAGCAGCCGCCCACGAACTTGTTGGGGTTGCCGCCTGCGGTCTCGCCCGCGGCGAACAGGCCGGGGATGGTGGTCATGCGCTGCATGTCCACCCAGAAACCGCCGCCGGTATGGCCGCCCAGGATGTAGGGGTCGGAACCGTAGATCTCGATGGGCTCGCGGGTGACGTCCTGGCCGCGGCTGGCCAGGAAGAGCACGAAGGAAGGCCGCTCGTTGAGGTAGTCCTCCATCATGGCCTTGGCCGTTTCGGGGGTCAGGTGGGTGGTGTCGCAATAGCAGGGACCGCGACCGGCCAGCCATTCTTCCATGGGCGCATTGGCGCGGATGTAGCGCGGCGCGGCGTCCCCGCCCAGATGTTCGTAGCGGCTCATGACGCGCTCACCGTGCGCGTTGATGATGGGCGCGCCGTACCCCACGGAGATGGTGTCCACCGGGCCGCAGAAATCCTTGGTGCGCGTGGCCACCCAGCGCTGTTCCAGGCTGGTGAGCTCGGCGCCCTGACGGAAGCCGATGGCGTAGCCCGTGCCCACGCAGTAGGGGCACATCCAGATCTGCGCGCCGCTGTCGGTGCTGTCGGCGGTATAGGACTTGTACAGGGTACCGGCCCCGCCGGTGCTGACCACCGTGGCCTTGGCGCGGAAGATGTAGAACTTGCCGTCACGCACGCCGAAGCCCATGGCGCCGGTGCAGCGGCCTTCGTGCATGATGAGGGCCGTGGCCGTCACGCGGTTGTAGACGTCCGCGCCGCTCTCCAGGGCTTTCTCGGCCATGATGGGCTTGAGCTGCTCGCCGTGGATGGAGATGTCCCACTTGCCGCGGTAGCGGATGCGGCCCTGCTCGTCGCGCAGGATGGGCAGGCCCCAGCGTTCCAGATCGTCCACGGACTCGTTGAGCTCGCGGGCATTGGAAAGGGCCAGGTCCTCACGCAGGGGGCCGCCGCCCACCTGGGCACGGCTCCAGCGCACCAGGTCTTCGGGGGTCTTGCCTTCGGGGATGTAGGTATTGATGGCGTCCATACCGGCGGAACAGGCGCCGGAGCGCATGATCTCGGCCTTTTCCATGATGGTGACGCGGACGTTGGGGTCCACCAGGGCGGCTTCCGTGGCCACGAAGCAGCCGGCATTGCCGCCGCCGATGATGAGCAGGTCGGTCTCGACGACGACGGTCTCGATATCGTCCAGGTTTTCAGGGGTGAACTGGCGCATGTGCGCCGCAGGGATGTTGGCCATGATGTTCTCCTGTAAAAAGCTGTTGGAGCCGGGGCCATACCGCCCCGGCAGGTCGGCAAAGGGCTAGAAGGGCCAGGGGGCGCTGGCGTCCCAGACGGGCATGCCCCACAGGGCATACCAGGGAGCCATGACCAGCAGGCCGTAGGCGATGGCGATACAGACGGAGACCCATCCGGCACGGGCGTAGTCCGTGGAAGAAAAGGTATCCGTGCCGTGTGCGATGACGGCCGCGGTGATCTGGGTGGGCAGGATGTAGGCGAAGGTGTCCGTGTCACAGACCAGCATGGTGAAGGCCACGGGATGCAGGCCCAGTTTGGGCGCCATGGCAAAGACCACCGGCGCCAGCATGGCCACGGCCGCCACGTTGGAGAGCATGCCCAGACGGATGATGTGCGTGCCCACCATCATGGTCAGGATGGCCTGCCACCAGCTCATGCCCACCACCCAGGCGTGGATGTGGTCGGCCAGCCACTGGGCCAGGCCGGACTGGGTCATGGCCGTGGTCATGGTCATGGCGCCACCCAGCAGCAGGAAGGTGCCCCAGATGGTCTTTTCCTGCACGGACTTCCAGGAACAGGGCATGAGGCCGGGCGCGAAGAGCACCAGCATGCCCAGCAGGCCGATGACGCCCAAAGGCTGGTGGTGCAGTTCGGCGATGAAGCTGCCCTTGCCGGTCATGAACATGATGCCCGCCAGAGCAAAGATGCCCAGCAGCACCTTTTCGGGCATGGTCATGGGACCGAGGTCGTCGTATTTCTTCTGCAGGGCCTCCACTCCGCCGGCGATATGCACCTTGCGCGTGCCGAAGTGCCAGCGGATCCAGGCCTGCGTCAGGGCGAACATGCCCAGGTAGGGGGCCTGCAGCAGCATCCAGTTGAGGTAGTTGAGGTTGCTGAAGCCCGCCTTGTCGAAGATACCCACCATGATCATGTTGGGCAGGTGGGCGGTCATGATGAACATGCCGCAGATCATGGAGCCGTAGACCAGGGACTGGATGACGATGGCCTTCTTGGCGGCGCGTTCTTCCGGCGTATCACCGAGCAGGCGGCAGATGCCCTGCACCACGGGCAGCAGGGTGGCGGCGCGGGCGTTGGCCGCGGGCACCAGGAAGCCCAGCACGATGTTCACGAAGAACATGCCCCAGATGACGCGGCCCACACTGGAGGCCTTGAGCCGGGCAAGGATGCCCAGGGCGATGCGCTTGTCCAGGCCCACCAGCTGCATGACGGCCCCCACCAGGAAGGCGAACAGGCACAGCCAGATGACGTGGTTGGTGAACCCGGCGAAGATGATGGACATGGGCGGTTTGCCGCCCTGCCAGGGAATGGCCTGGGTGATGAGCAGCAGCGTGGGGATGGAGATACCGGTGATGCCCGTGGGCATGGCCTCGCTGACCCACATGACGCTGGCCCAGAGCACGATGCCCAGCACGGCCATGCCGTTGTGGGTCAGGCCCGGGAAGGGCGGCAGCACGGTCCAGAAAAGGAAAAAGAGCGCCCAGGCGATGACGAAGCCCGTGTAGACACGCACGGGGCTGCGTCCGTTGCGGCGCAGGTTCCCGGCCAGGTACTGCAAAAACGAACCGGAACCGGCAGAGGTTTGCTCAGGCATGGCAGACTCCTTTTTTCATGACAAAACGGAACATCTGCCTGCAACCTATCTGGGAAAAAATTCTCAATCTATCAGCCCGCCGATAGTTCGTGAAAAAAAAGACCAGGGCTTACCGCCCGTTCAACAAAAAACGGCAGTCATGGAGCATGTCCATGACTGCCGTTTCGACAGCACAGCCCAGGCAGGGCTAAAAATACATGGTCAGCAAATCGCGGGCCCGGGCCACGTCGGTGCGGATCTGGGCCACCAGGGCATCGGCGGAGTCGAAACGCTTCTCGTCGCGCAGACGGGCCACGAAGTCCAGGCGCAGCTCGCTGCCGTAGAGGTTCAGATCCGTATCCAGCAGGAAGCTCTCGATGCTCAGGCCGTAATCCCCGAAGGTGGGCTTGCGGCCGATGTTGGTCACGGCCTGCAGGGTCTTGCCCAGGTGCGGTACCACCACGCGGGTGGCGTAGACGCCCGGTGCGGGCAGCATGGTGTCCGGGATGGCGATATTGGCCGTGGGGAAGCCCAGGCCGGTGCCGCGGCCTTCGCCGTGCACCACCAGGCCCTCGCAGCCGTAGGCATGGCCCAGCAGGCTGGCGGCCGTGGCCACATCGCCCTTGCCGATGAGCTCGCGCAGGCAGGTGGAGCTGACCACATGCCCGCCCACTTCCACCGGCGGCAGCTGGTCCACGTCAAAGCCGTACTTCTCGCCCAGGGCACGCAGCACATCGGGCTGGCCGCTGCGGCCGCGCCCCAGCGTGAAATCATGCCCGATGACCAGATGTTTGAGCCGCAGCGGCAGCAGGTGCTGCCGGACGAACTCCTCGGGCGACAGCGCGGCCAGCTCGTGGGTGAAGGGCAGCTCCAGCACACGCAGATCGCCCAGGCCCTGCAGCAGACGCATGCGGGCGGCCCGGCTGGTCAGGGGCTGATGCGGCCTGCCGAAAAGCACGCGCGGATGCGGCCAGAAGGTGATGACCACGCAATCCAGGCCGAACTGCTGGCTGTAGGTCAGCGCTCGGCGGATGAGGACCTGATGGCCCTGGTGTACGCCGTCGAAATTGCCGATGGTGACGGCCGTGGCGCGGGGAGACGCGGAAGGGGAAGTATCCATGATGGTCCAGTTGCTCAGATAAGACGGTCGAAAATGGATTGATAGGTTTGCCGCACATGCAGCATCAGGCGCAGGGCCATGGCCTGTGCGCGGGCCTCGTCCTCGAAAAAGACAGCGGCCAGAAAACGGGACACGGGACGAAAGTCCGCATCGCCCCGCTCGGCCAGCACCTCCCAGTAGGCCGGGGCACGCTCCAGGGCCAGGGCCGAGGTCTTGTCCGTATGGCTCTGCCCGAAGCTTTCCCGGAACTGCCGGAACATGGCCTCGGCCTGCTCGGGGAAGGAGCGCCACAGGGCCATGCACAGGCCGCGCCACTCCGCCAGCAGCCGGGCACGACGCCGGAACTACAGACGGCCGATACCGAGGATGTGCAGGGCCCGTCCCGCATCCAGATCGAGGAGCAGGACGGGGAAATTGTCCAAGGCCTCCCGTACCGCATCGGCACGGACGGCCATCAGACTGCTCATGCTTCTGCCTGACCTTCAGCCGCAGGCTTGCGACGACGGCGACGACGGCGGCGCTTGGCCGTGCCCTCCCCTTCGGCAGGGGCGGGAGCATCCCCGCCATCCGCCGCGGGCGCGGCGTCCGCGACAGCCTCGGCGGCGGGAGCGGCGGCCTCGGCGGCCTTGTCCCCGCGATCACGGCGACGATGGGAGGAACGCTTGCGGCCTCGGCCCTCGCCGTCACCACGGCGGGAAGATTCGCTGCGGCCTTCGGGCAGCTGCTGCACATGGCCCAGGCTCTCCTGATAGGCGGCATCCACCAGCATGGCCAGCAGCAGACCGTTCTCGTCGTCCTCGGCCTGGCTGGCCAGTTCGCGCACCAGCGGCGCATAACGGGCCACGCGCATCTTCTCCAGACCGGTCAGCTTGCGGAAACGGCTCTCCAGCAGGGTGGTCACGCGCGCACCGGCCACCACGGCCACGTCCTCGTCCGTGGGAGCGGGGATCTCGCGCAGGGCGATCTTGTAATGACGGGCGATGCGCTCCAGTTCCATGCGCTGCATGATGTCCACCAGCGAGATGACCGTACCGGCGGCCCCGGCACGGCCCGTGCGGCCGGCACGGTGGATGTAGCTTTCATGGTCTTCCGGGGGCTCGTAGAGGAAAACGTGGGACAGGGCCGGGATGTCGATACCGCGCGCGGCCACGTCCGTGGCCACCAGATACTGCAGGCTGCCCTGGCGGATCTTGTCCAGCACGGCCTCGCGACGGGCCTGGGAAAGGTCGGCCGACAGTTCGTCGGCATTGTAACCGAAGCCCTGCAGCACGCCGGTGATGTAATGGACGTTGGCCTTGGTGTTGCAAAAGATGATGGCCGATGCCGGGTTCTCGGTCTCCAGCAGGCGCACCAGCACGCGGTCCTTGTCCATGGGACGGCTCTGGCAGAACAGATGCTGCACTTCGGCCACATGCACTTCCTTCTGCGAGAGGGAGAGCATGGAAGGCTCGGTCAGGAATTCCCCGGCCAGCTTGAGCACGTGCGGCGGATAGGTGGCCGAGAACATGCTGGTGTGGATGCGGCGGCGCGGCAGGTAGCGCTGCACTTCCTTCATGTCGGGGTAGAAGCCGATGGACAGCATGCGGTCGGCTTCGTCGAAGACCAGGGCGTCCAGATCGTCCAGCGAAAGGGTACGGCGCAGCAGATGGTCCAGCACGCGGCCGGGCGTGCCCACCACCAGCTGGGCCCCGTCACGCAGGGCGTCCATCTGCTTTTTGTAGCCCACGCCGCCATAGACGGCCACGGGACGGATGCCCGTGCCTTCGAACAGGGTGCGCGCCTCGTGCTCCACCTGCACGGCCAGCTCGCGGGTGGGCACCAGGATCAGGGCCTGGGCGGCGTGCAGTTCGGGATCCAGACGCGGCACCAGGGGCAGCAGGTAGCAGCCGGTCTTGCCGCTGCCGGTACGGGACTGCACCATGATGTCGCGGCCTTCCAGCAGGTACGGCAGGGCCAGGGACTGCACGGGCATCAGGGACGTCCAGCCCGCACGGCCGCAGGCGGCGGCGATGGTCTCGGGCAGGGTCTCCAGAGTGGCGCGCGGCAGGGCGTTCTCGGGCTCGGCCACGGAAAAATTCTCAAGGGAAGCGCCAGGGGTGGAAAGTTCGGCCGCAGGGGCGGCCTGTTCCTGCGCGGCCTCTCCGGCGGAGGCGGGGCAGGTAGGATCGGTGATGTCGGACATGATGGCTCTCTGACGCACAGCGGCCGGGGGGGATCCCGTCTGCCGCCGATGCGGATGGGTTATTCTTTTGATGTCGGAAACGCACTAACCTGCCACAAGCGGCGCCCATGCGCAAGGCGCCGCCGGAGCCCTCCCGCGGCGGGCACGGGCGCGGCCTGCAAAGGCCTTCGCGATGGCGTCGGCCGGACAGGGGCGCCCCCTTTGCCGGGTGCAGGGGCGGGCCCCCTTGTTGAAAGCCCGCCCACCTTTCCGTCAGGCAGCGCCCGAGGCGTCCCCCGTACGCAGGGGCGGCAAAAAGGCGCGGGGCACGGCTCTTGTCACCCTGGCGTCGCCAGGCTGTCACCGGCAGCGGACAGGCTGTGAAAAAAGGCCGCCGGATGCGGGCGCCGCTTGCGTCCAGGCAAGAATGCGGCTAGCCTGAAAGGCCTCACCGGCGCACCCGCCGTACGGACAGGGGCACCGGAGCATGTTTTTTTGATTCGGAGGGAGCCATGGCGCAACTACAGCCGGATTTCGGTCCCGATTTTTCCAAGGGACTGGTCCCCGCCATCGCGCAGGACGCGGCCACGGGCGAAGTGCTCATGCTGGCCTATATGAATGAAGAAGCCTGGAAACGTACCCTGGAAACCGGCGAGGCCCATTACTGGAGCCGCAGCCGCAAGGAACTCTGGCACAAGGGCGGCACGTCCGGGAACGTACAGAAAGTGCTTTCCATCCGCCTGGACTGCGACAGCGACACCGTGCTGCTCAAGATCGAGCAGTTCGGCGGCGCGGCCTGCCATACGGGACGGCGTTCCTGCTTCTACCGGGAATGGGACAACGGCGTGGTGCGCGAGTGCTCCCCCGTGGTCTTCGATCCCCGGAAGGTCTACGGCACCAAGTAGCCGGGACCACACGATGCTTTCTTCGGGCCCTCGGGCCCGTCTCTGGGAAGGAGCCATGCGGCGCATGGCCCAAACAACACAGCAGCAGGCCTTTCGCCTGCCGGAGTAGACACGATGAGCGAAGAATCGCAGGCCATCCTCAAACTGGGCGTGCCCAAGGGCTCGCTGGAAGACGCCACCATCAACCTTTTCGAGCGCGCCGGCTGGAAGATCCGCAAGCATACGCGCAACTATTTCCCGGACATCAATGACCCCGAGATCACGGCCTCGCTGTGCCGCGTGCAGGAGATCGGCGGCTACATCGCCGCGGGCATCCTGGACGTGGGCATCACCGGCCTGGACTGGCTCACGGAAGGCGGTCATGAAGACAAGGTGGTGCACGTGGCGGATCTGGTCTACTCCAAGACGTCCAACCGCCCCTGCCGCTGGGTGCTGGCCGTGGCCGGTGACTCCCCCTACCAGTGCCCGCAGGACCTGGCCGGCAAGCGCATCGCCACCGAGCTGGAAGGCCTGACCCGCAATTACTTCAAGCGCGTGGGCGTGGACGTGAACGTCTTCTATTCCTGGGGCGCTACGGAAGCCAAGGTCGTGGAAGGCCTAGCCGACGGTATCGTGGAAGTGACCGAGACCGGCACCACCATCCGGGCCCACGGCCTGCGCATCATCGACGAAGTGATGTGCTCCTACCCGGTCATCATCGCCAACAAGGAAGCCTGGGCCGACCCGTGCAAGCGCGCCAAGATCGACCAGCTGACCCTGCTCCTGCAGGGCGCCCTGCGCGCCGAAAGCCTGGTGGCCATCAAGATGAACGCCCCGGCCTCCAACCTGGACGCCATCCTCGAGATGCTGCCCTCCCTGAACTCGCCCACGGTCTCGCCCCTGCGCGACGAAGCCTGGCTCTCGGTGGAAACCGTGGTCAACATCGACGTGGTGCGCGACCTCATCCCCCGTCTGCGCGACGCCGGGGCCGAAGGCATCATCGAATACGCCCTGAACAAGGTCATCTAGCAGGGCCTGACGAAAAAATGTCTGTGGGGGAGGGCCCCCTTATCTCTGCTGTCGATGCCCGTAGCTTCCTTCGTCGCAACGGGCACGGCCCTTGCAGGCCGCCTTCGGTCGCTTGCTCGCGGCAAAAAGGGGCTCCCTCCCCCGCACCCCCTCCCTCCCCACAACCCGCCATTCGGGGCTGGGGGATATGGGAAAGGACAGGCAGCGGCATCTCCTGCGGGAGAGGGGCGCTTTTTTGTTATCGGGGAAAGGCCATGATCATGTCGTCTCGTCCGGTGGTTTCCGGCCTTTTTTTCAAAAGCCGGATGCCCAGACACGGGGCGCCCCCTCAAGATGGCTGTTTTCTCTCCCCTTCTGTCCCCCGCCACGAGGTCCTGTCATGTATCGCCAGCCTCTCCGCCTGCTGACCGTCCTCTGCCTTTTGGGCATCGCTCCCGCCTTCGCCGCGCAGGTGTCCGCAGAAAGCGGCCCTCTCCCGTCCTCCGTCACCAGCGTGGCCGCCGCGACCGGCTCTGTCCGGCAGCCTTCGTCCTCCGTCCGGTCTTCCGCCCGTCCCGCCCAGCGGCAATGGCAGGGCAATCCCGCACGCAAGGGCTACGACGACTTCCGCAACAAGCACCATCTGCGTCCCGAAGGCCAGCACCGTCTTCCCCGGCCCCGCATCCAGCGGGACGGCTCCTGGCGTCCGGGCCGTCGCGACTGAAGCCCCGCCCTGCAGCCCCCTGCGCAGGTCTCCGCAGTCCCGGCGCTGCATCATGTTGGGGACACCCGTTCTCCCCAACAGGGGCCCGGGCACACGCTGCATGGCCGCTCCCTCCGCATAAAAGGGAAGGCATGGCACCCCGTGACGCCGGCCAGGGGGGGAAGCTCCCGCTCCGCTACGCAGAAGCGCCCGCGATGTCTGCACCGCAGCGGACATGCCTGCCAAGAGGCTGCGACGCGTTCCCCGGCACCGCAGCCCGTCTTCCGGAACGAAAAAGTTTGCAGCAAACCCCGGAAGAGGATACAAGCAAGCAGGACAGCGTGCGTTAGGGAAATTTTTCCCAAGCACTGTCCCGCTCCCACAACCTTCCAACAAGAGAACGCATCATGGAAAAAGACGCCAGCCGCGAATTCATGGAAAACCTGCCCGAGCTGGAACCGGGCAAGACCTTCTGCTTTGCCTGCCATCCCGAAGTTCCCTGCTTCAACCGCTGCTGTGCGGAACTGACCCTGCCCCTGACCCCCTATGACGTGCTGCGCCTGCGCCGCCATATGAACAACATGCCCAGCGAGGCCTTCCTCAACGACTTCACCCGCATGCGCACCTTCCCCGACACGGGCTTCCCCCTGCCTCTGCTGCGCATGCTGGAAGGCCCCGGCGAGCCCTGTCCCTTCGTGACGCCCGGCGGCTGTTCCGTGTACGAGAACCGCCCCGGCGCCTGCCGCTTCTACCCCCTGGGCCGCGGCACCAAGATGGGCCACGAGGGCGTGGACGAACGCTTCTTCCTGGTGCGTGAGCCCCACTGCCACGGCTTTGACGAAGGCAAGGAATGGACGGCCCAGACCTGGCTGGCCAGCCAGGAACTGGACGAGTACAATGCCGCCAATGACCGCTACATGCGCCTGATGGCCATGGTCAAGGCCACGGAAAAGCCGCTGGAACCGCGCATGGCCACCATGGTCATCCTTTGCCTCTACCAGCTGGACAAGTTCCGCGAACTCATCGAAAAAATGGGCATCTTCCGCCGCGTGGAGATCACCGAAGAGCGCCAGAAGGCCGTCATGGAATCCGACGAAGCCACGCTGGACTTTGCTCTGGACTGGCTGGAACTGGTCATCTTCGGACAGAGCGAAGGTTTGAACAAAAAGTAGCTTTTTTTTGCAACTGTAAAAAAAGCTGACATCTGACAGCCTGCTTCCCATCAGGGGAGCAGGGTGTTTTTGTTTTTCGTATCTCTTTTGGTTACGGCATGTTAGCTGGCGATTGGGATTTTTTGCACAAATGGCATGTTTTTTGCTGTTTTTGACGGCAAACATACCGGGAGGAGTTATGAGTTTTGGCAGATCACTGTATCAATTTCTGTTAAGCAGCTCGCAGGCCTACGCCAAATGGGACCTGGAAGTCTCCACGTCCATCATCAAGAACCGCAAAAAGATGCTGTTCCTGCTGGCCCTGGCCGCGCCCATCCTGCTTGTGTGCGGTGCCGAAGCCTATGAAGCCCACGAAATGCTGGGCGGCAAAAGCGCGTATGCGCCGGCCTTCTACACCACCACCATTTTCCTGGCCTCCATCGCCGTCGGTCTGGCGGCCGGCCTCATCACCGGCTGCATCGGCGCCGGTGGCGGCTTCATCATCACCCCGGCCCTGATGGCCGCGGGCGTCAAGGGCATCCTGGCCGTCGGTACGGACCTGTTCCACATCTTCGCCAAGGCCATCATGGGCACCACCGTCCACAAAAAGCTCGGTAACGTGTCCGTCAAACTGGCCATCGCGTTCCTGGTGGGCTCCGGTGCCGGTACCTTCGTGGGCGGCGCCATCAACAAGGGCCTGTACAATGCCGACCCGCTGCTGTCCGAAATGTTCATCAGCACCATCTACGCCGTGCTGCTGGGCTTCCTGGGCTTCTACGCCCTGTTCGACTTCCTGAAAGCCACCCGCGGCACCCAGGCCGACAGCGGCGACGCTCACGGCGGCAGCGCCGGCATGACCGGCCTTTCCGTCAAGCTGCAGAGCCTGAACGTGCCCCCCATGATCACCTTTGACGAAGACCTGGTGCCTGGTGGCCGTCGCATCTCCGGCTGGATCGTCGCCGCCGGTGGCGTGGTCGTGGGCATGCTGGCCGCCATCATGGGTGTGGGCGGCGGTTTCGTGACCTTCCCCATGTTCGTGTACATCTTCGGTGTGTCCTCCATGACCACCGTGGGTACCGACATCCTGCAGATCATCTTCACCGCCGGTCTGGCTTCCGTGGGCCAGTACGCCATCTACGGTTACGTGTTCTACACCCTGGCCGTGGGCATGCTGCTGGGTTCCCTGCTGGGCATCCAGGTGGGCGCTCTGACCACCAAGGTCGTCAAGGGCGTGCACATCCGCGGTTTCTACGCCGTGTCCATCATCTCCGGTTTCATCAACCGTGCCGCTACCCTGCCCAAGAAGCTGGTGGAAATGGAATACCTCGACTGGTCCATGTCCGTGGTGAACACCATCGAAAGCGTGGGCAACGTGATCTTCTGGGCTGTGGTGGCCTTCTTCGGCCTCTGGGTGTTCAGCAAGTTCTTCCTTAATCTCGGCAAGCTCAGAGGGGAGGCCTAATTATGCTTATTCATGAAAAAGGCCCCTTTGTCCGGGGTTCCATCCTGCTGGTCTCGTTCCTGGTCCTGTTCTGTGTGCTGCTCACTCCCATCATGAAGGATGAAAAGGGCAACCACCTGACCGGTCTGCAGTACGCCGACAACGTGTTCAACGAACTCTCCAAGGGTTCTTCCTACTTCATCCCCAGCGTGCGTGAACATGTGAAGACCGTGGAAAAGGTCAACGTCAAGGTCACCGTGACCATGAAGAAGGCCGAACTGGCCGAGACCGCCGTGCAGGTGCTGACCAAGGCCGGCATGACCGCCAGCGCTGACGGCGCCAAGGTCTCCTACGAAGGCAACCTGGCCGCCATGCTGAACGCCGCCACCACCGACGCCGACAGCCTGTACCACAACGACGCCGCCACCGTGAGCGCCCGTTACGACGGCACCCATGCCCTCAAGGCCGCCGCGGCCTGGTGGTATGTGCTGAGCCCCTCCATCAAGGAACTGCAGAAGCAGCGCCTGATCGCCGAGGCCCAGGTCGTTGACCAGGTCCTGCGCCGCGCCGTGGAACCCGGCAACAACTTCTACAGCGTGGAACCCGTGAAGGTGTCGGATCACATCTGGCTCATGAGCGGCATGCTGATCTTCTACGTCATCTACACGCTCTGGTATGGCTTCGCTATCTTCGAGCTGTTTGAAGGCGTTGGCCTTGCCATGACCAAGTCCAAGGTCAAGCAGGAAGGCTAGTTCCCGGTCTGGCCTTTCCAGGCGGGCAACGTCAGGCGCCGACGGGCAACCGTCGGCGCCTTTTTCATTCCCGTCCCCGGGCATGCCGAAGAGATACCTTTGTCGCTTCCCTCGTCTCTTCCCTTTCGAGCGTCATCCGTCCCTGCGGGCGCTCCTTGTTTCTGCCCTCTCCTTGCCCGCCGCCCGCCTGCCGCGGCGTCCCTGCCTGCCCGCGTCCCTCCCCAAAAAACGACGCTGGCTGTCCTCCTTCCCCACGGGCCCTGCCCGCGACGGAGCTGAAGCCGCGCGGGACGCCTGTTCCCCGTTCCCGCCATCCCTTGCGCACCACCGGTCCGCAGCCTTCCCTGCCGCCCGGGGGCACGGCCTTTCCCTCCCTTGGAGCATGCCTCCCTTTTTCGTCCTTTTCCCCTGCGGGACATTGACACCCCCGCTTTGCCGAGGCTATCCTGCCGGGATAACGCCCGTAACGGGCCAACTCCACGCAAGGACAAGTTCGATGATGGATATTGATCGCCAAATGGCCGTGATCAAGCGCGGCGTGGCGGAACTGATTGACGAGAAGGAACTGCGCAAGAAACTGGAACGCGGCACGCCCCTGCGCGTGAAGGTGGGCTTTGACCCCACCGCTCCCGACCTGCATCTGGGCCACACCGTGGTCATGCACAAGATGCGCCACTTTCAGGAACTGGGCCACCAGATCATCTTCCTGATCGGTGACTTCACCGGCCGCATCGGCGACCCCACCGGCCGCTCCGAGACCCGTCCCCCCCTGACCGAGGAACAGGTCATCGCCAATGCCGAGACCTACAAGAAGCAGGTCTTCAAGATCCTCGACCCCGAAAAGACCATCGTGGAATTCAACTCCCACTGGCTGGGCAAGATGGACGCCTCGGACTTCATCCGTCTGGCCTCCAGCTATACCGTGGCCCGCATGATGGAACGCGACGACTTTGAAAAGCGCTTCCGCGAGCAGCGCCCCATCTCCATCCACGAATTCATCTATCCCCTCTGCCAGGGCTATGACTCCGTGGCCCTCAAGGCCGACGTGGAAATGGGCGGCACCGACCAGAAGTTCAACCTGCTGGTGGGCCGCAACCTCCAGGCCCACTACGGCATGGAAAGCCAGTGCATCCTGACCATGCCCCTGCTGGAAGGCCTGGACGGCGTGCGCAAGATGTCCAAGTCCTACGGCAACTACATCGGCATCGACGAAGCTCCCTCCGAGATCTTCGGCAAGGTCATGGCCATCTCCGACGAGCTCATGTGGCGCTATTACGAGCTGCTGTCCTTCAAGTCTCTGGAAGAGATCGCCACCCTCAAGGAAGACGTGGCCCAGGGCCGCGTGCATCCCAAGGCCGCCAAGGAAATGCTGGCCCACGAAATGGTCAGCCGCTACCACAGCGAAAAGGACGCCGACGAGGCCCGCCAGGGCTTCAATGCCGTCTTTGCCAGCGGCGGCGTGCCGGACGACGCCCCCTGCCACACCTGCGCCCAGGGCGACGACAGCACCCCGCCCGCCTTCCTGGAAGCCGCCGGTCTGGTCAAGAGCCGCGGCGAAGCCAAGCGCCTCATCAAGGAAGGCGCCCTGTCCGTGGACGGCCAGCGCTGCGACGACGCCATGTCGCCCCTGGCTGCCGGTGAATACGTCATCAAGCTGGGCAAGAAGCGCTTCCTGCGCCTGACCGTCACGGCCTAGCCTGCCGCAGCTGTTTTTTTTGCGAGGGGGCGGGGGGACTTTTGTGAACAAAAAGTCCCCCCGCCCCCTCGCGCTCCCCCACCCCTTCAAAAAACTTTGCTCTGGTCCGTGCGCCGGTCCCCGTCGCCGTCTCACCGGCAAGGCCATCCTTCCCTCATCATCCAGCCGGCACACGGGATGCTTTGCACTGCCAGAGCCCTGGCCGGCCTGGAGAACATCAAGCGGGCAGCCCGTATCCGCTTGTTGTTCCTCATTCCGGCAAGTTTTTGAGCCGTTCCTCCCGCCCCTGAGTCCGGATCGGCCCCGCCCTGCCGGTACTTCAACGCCCTCTGCTGCTTTCCTGTCGCCACAGTCCGGAGTCTTTCCCATCACCTGCCCCTTGCCGGTTGTCATGACAGGACTCGTCGCACCCTCCGGCAATTTGCGAAAACGCCCTGCATTCCCGGAGGGGCACCCATCCATTCCCTTTTCCGGCACGTCCCGATGTCCCCACCTTCAGACAGCGGCGGGGCCTGTCGTCCACACCCGAACAAGTTTTTTCCGGGGGTGGGGCCTGGAGAAAGGGACAGTTTTGCCCCAAAACGCCCCTTCCCCCACGAGAAACCCGCTTCCAATCCCCCGGTCGACAATGCTATCCTGCGGCAGGAGTAAATTATGCGAAACACGTCCTTCAGCCCGCTGTGCGCGGCTTTTCTGCTGCTGATGCTGTTGAGCCCCCTTGCTGCCGGTGCGGCCCAGCCCCAAAAACCCGTATCATCGCCCCTGACCATCACGGTGCAGGAGGCGGAACCCGGCCAGATGCTGCTGTTGGGCAGCAGCCCTGAAGACAGCGACCTGCGCGTGGGGGCCCTGATCTGCCGGCCTCTGGCCGAACAGGCGGTGGACAGGAAAAAAACAGGAGGCGGCCTGCGCCTGGACGTGCCGCTGGAATGGCTGGATGGCTATGTGGCGGCCCGCAGCGGCAAGGAGGATCTCCCCTTCCAGCTCTGGCAACAGGGCGAGCAGTGGACTTCCAGCCTGCCCATACGACTGCACGACGCCTGCGCCGCGGCCCCCATGTCCCGCCTGACGGAACGCTGGCAGGCAGTGCGCGAAAAGCTGTCGCGGCAAAAGCTCTCCCAGCCCTGCCGCACCTTCCGCCGGCAGGGCGACAACTGGCTGCCGCTGGTCCTCTGGTGGGACGGCTATCAGGCCTTCAAGGAAGACCGCCCCTACCGTCCCCTGGAGCTGGGGAACATGGCCGCCCAAAGCGACGCCCTGCTGGAGTGGTGCGGCAAGCATCCCGGCAAGCCGCTGAAAAAGGCCCTGGAACAGCTTGCGGCCCCCAAGGCGGCCCCTGCGGCCCGCTGACCGGCATGATGTCCGGCCCTGCCCCTCGCGCGGCCGGGCGGCTCTTGATATCCGTACAGACCAACGCCCCACAGGAGTCTCATGCACAAGCTCTATCTCGTCATGGTGGGCCTGCCCGCACGCGGCAAGTCCCGTCTGGCCCGGCGCATCTGCGGCGGCCTGGCGGCTGACGGCTTCCGTTCAGCCATCTTCAACAACGGCGACGTCCGCCGCGAACTGCTGGGGGCGGAATCCACCCTGCCGGAGTTCTATTCCCCGGACAATGCCGAAGGTCGCAGGATCCGCGAGGAGATCTGCCGGCAAAACCTGATCCGGGCCAAAGAATGGCTGAACCGGGAAGGTGACGTGGCCATCCTGGATGCCACCAACGTCAGTCGCGCACGGCGGGCCTTTATCGAAAGGACCCTCACGGATCATCCCGTGCTTTTTCTGGAATGCGTCAATGAAGACCCCGTGCTGCTCAATGCCTGCATCCGCAACAAGACCCGCTTGCCGGAGTACGCGGGCTATACCGAGGACGAGGCCCTGGCGAGCTTTGTGGGCCGCATCGGCTATTACGAAGCCATCTACGAGCCTGTGGGCAAGGAACAGTACTGGCTGTGCGTGGATACCATGTCCAGCCGCATCCTGGCGGAACAGCCCTGCGAAGGCTCCCCCTACTATCCCGCCATCCGCGAGATCGTGGTCAGCTGGTGGGTGCAGAGCCTGTACCTGGCACGGCATGGTCAGACGGAATACAACGTGCAGGGCCGCATCGGTGGCGATCCGCCCCTGACGGCCAAAGGCCGGATGCAGGCCGAGGCCCTGGCCCTGCACCTGCGCGACCAGAAACTGGACTGGGTGTTCACCTCCACGCGCATGCGCTCGCACGAGACCGCGGCGCCCCTGCTGCGCGGACGGCACGAGACCCGCGTGATGGCCTTCAAGGAATTCGACGAGATCTGGGCCGGGGATTGCGAAGGCATGTGCTACAGCGAGATCCGCGAGACCATGCCCGAGATCACGGCAGGCCGTAACGCAGACAAATACCACTACGCCTACCCGCACGGCGAAAGCTACGCCATGCTGCGCGAACGTGTGCGGCGCGGCCTGCAGCGGGCCCTGTTCCTAGCCGGTGAACTGCCCGTGATGCTGGTGGGCCACCAAGCCATCAACCGGGTCATCCTCTCCCTGTTCCTGCGCCAGCGCGAGGAGGACATCCCCTACATCAACGTGCCGCAGAACCAGTACTACCACATCTCGCTCACGCCCCGCCGCAAGCTCATCGAACGCATCAGCTACTAAAACAGGAAAGAAATGGCTTATATCAGACCACAGCCCAAGCAGCGCATAAGCAAGGAAGAACGCAAGCAACTTCTTCAGGAATATTACCTGCATTACAAAGAGCTCATCCATGATCAAGGCATTGAAGCACTTAGAG
>NZ_JBNPNC010000032.1:0-31777 GCF_050314315.1 Desulfovibrio sp. SGI.102
TAGGGCTTTTCTTCATGGAATTTCAGCGGAAGGATAAATATAAGGTTTGAGTTTCAACTACGGATGAGAACAGAGGGTTTCCAAAAAGGTTTCCCTTCCCCCCTGCAAACAAACAGCAGACAATACCCGCCTATACTTTGAAGAAGCGCAGCCGCAGCGCGTTGCTGACCACGGAGAAGGAGGACAGGGCCATGGCGGTGCCGGCGATCATGGGCGAGAGCATGGGCCCACCGAAGACATGCAGCAGCCCGGCGGCCACGGGCAGGCCCAGCAGGTTGTAGCCGAAGGCCCAGCCCAGGTTCTGGCGGATGTTGCGCATGGTGGCGCGGGAAAGGGCCAGAGCGGTGAGCACGGCGTCCGTGCCGCCGCGCATGAGGACGATGTCCCCGGCTTCGGCGCTCACGTCCACACCGCTGCCCACGGCCATGCCCACGTCGGCCACGGCCAGGGCCGGGGCGTCATTGATGCCGTCGCCCACCATGGCCACCAGCAGGCCTTCGGCCTGGAGGCGACGGATGCGCTCGGCCTTTTCGGCGGGCAACAGTCCGGCGGCCACGTCGGCGTCAGCCAGACCGGCCTGTCGGGCCACGGCCCGGGCGGTGCGTTCGTTGTCACCGGTGAGCATGACCACCCGGATGCCCATCTCGTGCAGGCGGGCCACCACCGCGGCGGATTCGGGACGCAGGGCGTCGGCCAGCGAAAGGATGCCCGCGATCTGGAGGTCGTCCCACTGCCAGCGGGCGCTGTCGTCATCACCGGCAGCGGCAAGGGCGGCACGGGCCGGAGCCAGCGCCAGCAGCAGCGGCGTCTGCCCGGCTTCGGCCAGCGAGGCCAGCCGTTCCAGCACCGCGGCATCGGGAGCGATGCGGTTCTGCTCCATGAAAGCGACATTGCCCAGGGCCACGCGCCAGGCCGTATCGCCCAGCGTCACCACACCGGCGATGCCCAGACCGGGCGCCACGTCCACGGCATCCACGGGGCAGGCGGGGCAGCCGCGTTCCTTGCCCGCGGCCACCAGGGCCAGGGCCAGCGGATGCTCGGAGCGGGCCTCCAGCGCGGCGGACAGCGTAACAAGGGCCTGCTCGTCATGGGCGGCGAGGGGGATGACTCCGGTCAGCACGGGCTTGCCGGTGGTCAGGGTCCCGGTCTTGTCCACGGCGATGGCCCGGACGTGACCGGCCTGCTCCAGGGCAGCACCGTTCTTGATGAGCACGCCCAGCTGGGCGCCGCGTCCGGTGCCCACCATGATGGACATGGGCGTGGCCAGGCCCATGGCGCAGGGGCAGGCCATGACCAGCACGGCCACGAAGACCGTGACGGCCACGGTGGCGGGCTCGTCGCTGAAGACAAGCCAGGCCAGCCCGGCCAGGGTGGCGATGCCCATGACCGCGGGCACGAAGTAGAAGCTCACCCGGTCGGCCAGTCGGGCGATGGGGGCCTTGCTGCCCTGGGCCTCGCGCACCAGCCGGATGATGCGGGCCAGACGGGTGTCCTGCCCCACATGTTCGGCGGTCATGGTCAGGGCGCCTTCACCGTTGACGCTCCCGGCCACGAGGCTGTCGCCGGGGCCCACGGCCACGGGGATGGATTCCCCGGTCAGCAGGGAAAGGTCCACGGCGCTCTTGCCGCCGGTCACGCTGCCGTCCACGGGGATGCGGGCGCCGGGCCTGATGACCAGGGTATCGCCGGGCATGACCTCGGCCAGCGGGATCTCGCGGCTCTGGCCGTCAGCCTCCAGACGCAGGGCCGTTTCCGGCGTCAGGCGCAGCAGCGCGCCCATGGCATCCCCGGCCTTGCGCTTGGCCGTGGCCTCCAGGAACTGGCCCAGCTCGATCATGGTCAGCAACACGGCCACGGATTCATAATACAGGTTCATGGCCCGCAGCTGGGGGGCGCTGCCCGCAAGGCCCAGCAGGGTCGTCCACAGGCTGTAGAGCAGGGCCGATCCCGTGCCCACGGCCACCAGACTGTCCATGGTGGGGGCCTTGTGGGCCAGGGCCAGCAGACCTTCGCGGTAGAAATGGCGGCCCAGCCAGACCACGGGCAGGGTCAGGGCCAGCTGCGCCAGCATGAAGGTTCGGGGCGCGTGGTGCGGATCGAGCCAGGCGGGCAGGGGCATGCCCAGCATATGTCCCATGGAGAGGATGAGCAGGGGCACGGCAAAGACCAGCATGGGGCCCAGACGCCCCAGACGCACGCGCCGGTCCTTTTCGTCCTGCCGGCGTTTTTTCTCGTACTGGACGGCCACGTCCTCTTCCTGTGACGGCACGGCACTGAAGCCCATGCCCGCCACGCGTTCCATGATCAGGGGCACCGTCTCGCTTTCCGTGCCCGGCTTGAGCCAGATCTGCGCCTTGGCCGTGGCCAGGTTGACCGCGATGCGCTCCACGTTCTCCATGCGCCCCACCACGCGTTCGATGCGTGAGGAACAGGCGGCGCAATGCATGCCGCCGATATCAAAACGCAAGGGACCTGCCTTTCGCGTTTCCATAAAACCTCCTGCCTGCCGGTGGTCTTGACGCTCCGTTCCGGCAGTATTATTCCTGATGGTGCTCCCATTGAAAATGAAAATCAATATGTGGGAACACAGCAAGGAGTGTCGCATGAAGATCCTCAAAGTCAACGGCATGCGTTGCGGCCATTGCAAAGCCGCTGTGGAAGAAGCCGCCGCCAAGATCCCCGGCGTGAGCAACCCCGTGGTGGACCTGGACGCCAAGGAACTGCGCTATGAAGAAAGCGCTCCGGTCGATGAGGCCGCCCTGCGTCAGGCCATCTTCGACATCGGCTTCGATCCCCAATAACCCCCACGACCGCCACATCTTTTTCAGGCCGCGCATGCGGCCTTTTTTTGTCCCCAAGCGCAGGCGCTTTTTCCTTAGAAAATATCTTATGAAATATTTTCTAATTTATTCCAATGATTCTACACGCATAGAACAACAAGCGTTCCCTACTTGCCGTGATGGCACAAAAGCCGTAATAACGAAGAGTTTTATTGTCCGCAGATCGTCAGGAGAGAACATGCGACACACCATCACTGTGGCCGGTGGCGGCAGCTGGGGCACGGCCCTGGCGCATCTGCTGGCAGTCCGCGGGCACAGGACGCGCCTGTGGCTGCGTGATGCCGCCGTGGCCGAGGCCATCAATACCAGGCACGAGAACCCGCGCTACCTGCCGGGGCTTGCCCTGCATCCCGACCTGGAGGCCGGGACGGGGCCGGAACTGCTGGGTACCGAGCTCCTTCTGCTGGCCATACCCTGCCAGCAGCTGCGCGGCTGGCTCCACGCCATGCAGGACCATCTGCACCCCGAGCCCGTGCTCATCAATGCCGCCAAGGGGCTGGAGCTGGGCACGCTTTCCCCGTGCAGCCGCATCGTGGCGGAAGAGCTGGCGGGCAGGCCGTTCCACTATGCCATGCTTTCCGGGCCGTCCTTCGCAGCCGAAGTGGTGCGCGACCAGCCCACGGCCGTGGTGCTGGCCACGGCGGAAGAAGCGCTGGGCTGCCGTCTGCGTGAACTTTTTTCCTGCGCCACCTTCCGCTGCTACTCCAGCACCGACGTGCTGGGCGTGGAACTGGGCGGCGCGCTGAAGAACGTCATGGCCATTGCGGCCGGCGTCTGCGACGGGCTGGGGCTGGGCCACAACAGCCGGGCTGCCCTGCTGACGCGCGGCCTGGCCGAGATGAGCCGTATCGGCGAGGCCTGCGGGGCGCAGGCGGCCACCTTCATGGGCCTTTCCGGCCTGGGCGACCTGGCGTTGACCTGCACGGGCGACCTTTCCCGCAACCGGCAGGTAGGCCTGCGCCTGGGACAGGGGGAGAGCCTGGAGCACATCACCTCCAGCCTGGGCATGGTGGCCGAGGGGGTCAAGACCACCTCGGCGGTCTACGACCTGGCCCGGCGGCTGGGTGTGGAGACGCCGGTGACCGATACCGTCCAGGGCCTGCTGCACGGGGGCGAATCCCCCCGCGAAGCGGTCATGCGTCTGATGACGAGGACTTTGCGCCAGGAATGACAAGCAAGCCAAAAAGAGGCTTGCACCAGTCAGGAATGTCGCGTATCTTTTGGCTAATCGTGAAAAAAATTTTTTTCACGAGGATATCCCGCCGGAAGGGCAAACGCGGGCAGATGACGCGCATCCACGTCCTCTGCAATAATTTTGTACTTTTTACCCGGCAGACAATGGGGCGCGTATGACAATACCATCCTACACGGCAAGCGGTTCCTTCATCCTTTTCATCCCGGGCCTGCTGTTCCTGCTGTACGGCGCATGGCAGGCGATCCGCCAGCGGCAGAACGCCCGCCGGCTCATCCTGTGGGGGGCCGTGCATGACGCGGGCCTCATCTGCATGGCGCTGGGTGCGGCCAATGCCGCCGCCGGTACAGGCGTCTGGCTGTTCGTGGCCTTCCAGCTGCTGGCCCGCGGCCTGAGCTGGAGCGCCCTCAATTCCCTGGCCGGGCCCGCCGCTCCGTCGGCGACCTTCGCGGCCCTGCGCGGGGCCGTCAAACTCCAGCCCGTCAATGGTGCCCTGTTCGCCCTCGGCCTCATGGCCAGCGTGGGCGGTTCGCCCTTCCTGATCCCGGAAGGGCGTCTTTTTATCACCCAGGGCATACTGGCCTCTTCCCTGCCTCTGCACTGCGGCCTGTTCTGCACCGTGCTGGCGGCCGTCACGGCCACGGTCCTCATCGCCCTGCATGTGGACGCCCTGCGCCAGTGCTTCCTGCAGCCCTGTAGCACCGCCTGTGACGGCGCTGCCTCCGGCAGCTGCCGTTCCGACGCCCTGACCCTGGTGCTGGGCGTGCTGGTGGCGCTCATGGGCCTGGCCCGCGGCCCCATGCTGGACGTGGCCGCCGGCTGGGCCGGCCTGCAGGTGGCCCACGCCACCGTCCATCCCGCCTTCTGGATCTACTTTGCCGGCGCCTTCGTCTGCGGCGTGGCCGCCTGGGCGAAATTCCGCTGGATGCCCCACCTTGGCGTGCTGGCCTGTGCCGCCGCCCTGGCCGCGACCCTGACGCTGGATGCGCCCGCGCCCGTGGCCCTGCTCTTCCTGGTGATGATCGGCTTCATCGCCTTCATCGTCTCGGTGTACTCCCTGGGCTACATGGCCCACGCCCACCGGCAGGGCTGGTACTGGTTCTTCCTGCTGCTGACCTTCGCCTCTCTGGCCGGCATCGTTTCCACGCCCGACATGGCCGCCATGTACGGCTACTGGGAACTGATGACCTTCGCCTCCTACTTCCTGGTGGTGCACGAAGCCAACCGCGTGGCCTTTGACGCGGGCTTCAAATACTACCTGATGTGCGCGGGCGGCGCCCTGCTGATGCTGCCCGGCATGCTGCTGCTGGGCAACGGCGGCCTGGGCCTTGCCGATGTCCGCATCCAGAGCGCCCTGCTTTCGCCCCATGTGCTGAACATGGCCGCCCTGCTCTGCCTCGTCGGCTTCGGCGTCAAGGCCGGTCTGGTGCCCCTGCACTCCTGGCTGCCCGATGCCCACCCCGCCGCGCCTTCCTCGGTGTCCGGTCCCCTGTCCGGTATCATCACCAAGATGGGCATGTTCGGCATCGTGGTCCTGCTGCTGGGCCAGACCAACGGCGCCCTGTTCGCCAAGGCCGAGGTCTTCGGCCTGTCCTGGTTCGGCTCCATCCTGACCTTCATGGGCGCGGCCACCCTGATCTTCGGTGAGCTCATGGCCCTGAAGCAGGACGACATCAAGCGCATGCTGGCCTACTCGACCCTGGGCCAGCTGGGCGAGATCGCCCTGGTGCTGGGCATGGGCACCTGGCTGGCCACGGCCGGCGCCCTGTCGCACATGCTCAGCCACGCCATCATGAAGGACCTGCTCTTCCTTGGTGCGGGCGCCCTCATCCTGCGGGCCGGCAGCCGCAAGCTCGCCGACCTGCGCGGTCTTGGCCAGTGCATGCCCTGGACCGTGAGCTGTATGGCCGTGGGTCTCATCTGCATCATGGGCCTGCCGCCGTTCACCGCCTTCTTCAGCAAATACCTGATGATCCAGTCCGCCATCCATGCCGGTCATCCCGCGCTGGCGGCCCTGATCCTCATCGGCTCCCTGGTGGGCGCCATCTACTACGTGCGCATCCTCAAGACCCTGGTCTTCGAGGAACGTCCCGCCGACCTGCCCATGGTGGAAGAGGCCCCGTGGTCCATCCGCGGCGCCCTCATGGCCCTGGCCGCCCTCAGCCTGCTGCTGGGCCTGGCCCCCTGGGCCCCGCTCACGCTGGTCATCCCCGTGGCCTCGGCCTGCTTCGCCCCGGCCTCCATGGATCTGGTCGTGCTCCAGTCCGTCATGGCGCCCTGGCCCATCTATGTGGCCGTGCCCGTGTTCGGTGCCCTGCTGCCGGCCTTCTTCCGCCGCAATCCCATCTGGGCCGCCCGCTCCAGCGCCTTCGTGCTGCTGCTGACCGCCGCCCTGGTGATCTTCCTGGGCCGCGACCTGGATACCCTGAGCTACTGCTTCGCGCTCATCGTGCCGCTCATCGGCGCCCTGAACGTCTTCTACGCCCAGGGCTACATGTCCCACAGCCACACCCAGTGGCGCTTCTACTGTGCCTTCACCGCCATGTGCGGCGGCCTGGTGGGCATCTCCGCCAGCATCTATCTCTTCCAGTTCTTCCTGTTCTGGGAGATCATGAGCTCGTGGACGCTCTACATGGCCATCGCTCATGAAGGCGACAAGGCCTCGCTGCGCGAAGCCTTCAAGTACTTCTTCTTCAACGTGCTGGGCGCCGGCTTCATCTTCGTGGGCGTCTGTGTGCTTGGTCCGGCCACGCCGTTCTCTTCCGAGTCCATGCAGCACCTGACCAAGATCTTCCTGCTGCCCGGCTGGGTCGTCTGGGGCGGTACCGCCCTGCTGGCCATCGGCTTCGTCATGAAGGCCGCCCAGCTGCCCTTCCGCATCGACTGGCAGATGCATCCGGCCCTGGCCCCCACGCCCGTGTCCGGCTACATATCCTCGGTGCTGCTGAAGAGCTCCATCCTGGGCCTCATCAAGCTCTTCATGCTCATGGGCGGCAGCCTGGCCATGATCGGCGTCAGCGCCGCCTGGCCCAATGAACTGATCCAGACCGTGGTCATGTGGATCGGCGGCATCACCATCGTCATGGCCGCCACCCAGGCCCTGCTGGTCAACAACGTGAAGCTGGTCTTCATCTACTCCACCGTGAGCCAGATCGGCTACATGGTGCTGGCCGTGGCTGCCGGCGGTGCCCTGGGCTACGCGGGCGGCATGCTGCACGTGGTCAACCACGTGTTCTTCAAGGACCTGCTCTTCCTCGTCTGCGGCGCCGTGATGTTCGCCACCCACGCCGACAGCCTGGATGATCTGGGCGGCATCGGCCGCAAGATGCCCTTCACCCTGTGCATGTTCGCCATCGCCGGCCTGTCCGTGGTCGGCGTGCCGCCCACCAGCGGCTTCTCGTCCAAGTGGATCATCTACCATGCCCTGATGCAGGCGGACCAGCCCTTCCTGGCCCTGCTCTCCCTGGTGGGCAGCGTGCTGACCCTGGCCTACATCGCCAAGTTCCTGCATGCGGCCTTCCTGGGCCAGCCTTCCAAGCATCTGGATCATGTGCAGGAAGCCCCGCTGACCATGCGTGTGCCCATGGCCATCCTGGCCATCGGCTGCATCATCACCGGCATCTTCCCCGGCCTGATGCTCTGGCCCATCAACGCCATCCTGGGCGACTACAACGCCGGCAGCCTGGTGGTGGGCCTCTCGGGCCTGCAGGAAGGCCCCGGTGCCTGGAACGCCACCGGCCTGAGCGTGATGATGGCCATCGCCGCCGCCGCGGGCTGGTACTTCGTGCGCCGCTTCGTGGTGCTGCGTGAAGTGGACGTGCATACCTGCGGTCTGCCCACCGAGGTGGCCACCAGCCGCATGGCGCCCTCGGGCATCTACGGCGGGCTGGTTCGCCGCCTGGCCTGGTTCCCGGGCAATACCAGCGTAGACAACAAGAGCTAGGAAGGAGAAACCGAGATGACCGACATCATTCTTGGTGTGCTGCACATGTGCATTTTCCCCGGCGGCCTGTTCGCGCTGGCTGTGGGGCTGTTGTTCAAAGGCCTTGACCGCCGCGTCGAGGCCCGCCTGCAGCGCCGCGTGGGCCCGCCGCTGATCCAGCCCCTGCTGGATATCGCCAAACTGCTGACCAAGGAGACCCTGATCCCCAAAACGGCCGTGCGCAGCGTCTTCCTGGCCGCGCCCGTGGTGGGCTTTGCGGGCATGGCCGTCTGTGCGGCCTTCATCCCCGTGCCCGGCGTGTTCAGCGGCCTGTACAACATGGGCGACCTGCTGGTGCTCTTCTACCTGCTGCCCATCCCGGCCATCGCCATCATGCTGGGCGGCTCGGCCTCCAGCTCGCCCTTCGGCGCCATGGGCTTCTCGCGTGAGATGCTCATGATGCTGGCCTACGAGACCCCCCTGCTCATGATCCTGCTGGCCGTGGCCATGCTGGTGGGCAAGGCCACCGGTACCGGTGCCGAGTTCTCCCTGCTGGCCATCGTGGACTGGCAGCAGAGCGCCGGTTCCCTGGGCCTCAACCCGGTCATGATCCCGGCCCTGCTGGCCTACCTGATCTTCCTGCCCGGCACCATGGGCGTGCCGCCCTTCGATATCCCCGAAGCCGAGACCGAAGTGCTGGAAGGTCCCCTGCTGGAATACGGCGGCCCCCTGCTGGCCCTGTTCCAGATCGGCTCCGCCCTCAAGACCTTCGTGGTCCTGGGCCTGGGCGTGGCCCTGTTCTTCCCCGGCACCATCTCCGACTTCTGGATCGTCAACCTGATCTGGTTCGTCTTCAAGTGTCTGGTGCTGATGCTGCTGTCCCTGACCCTGGTCAAGTCCGCCACCGGGCGTTTCCGCATCGACCAGGCGTTCCGCTTTTATGTGAAGGTCCCCACCGTCCTGGCTCTGGTGAGCCTGGTGCTGGTGTGGGCGCTGTAAGGAGGTCGGGCATGAGTCTGGACAACATGCTCAAGAAACTGTCGGTACGCTCGCCGTGGCTCTTCCGCATCAACGCGGGCTCCTGCAACGGCTGTGACGTGGAACTGGCCACCACGGCCTGCATCCCCCGCTACGACGTGGAACGCCTGGGGTGCCGGTACTGCGGCAGCCCCCGCCATGCCGACATCGTGCTCATCACCGGCCCGCTGACCACCCGTGTGCGCGACCGCGTGCTCGCGGTCTGGAACGAGATCCCCGAGCCCAAGATCACCGTGGCCGTGGGCATCTGCCCCATCTCCGGCGGCGTGTTCCGCGAAGGCTACTCCATCGAGGGCCCCATCTCGCGCTACATCCCCGTGGATGTGAACGTGCCCGGCTGTCCGCCCCGCCCCCAGGCCATCCTGGAAGGCGTGGTGCTGGCACGCAAGATGTGGCTCAAAAAGCTGGGCATCGAGGAATAAATGGACAGGGGGAAGCCTTTGCATCGGCTGGCCGTCTGGCTGGGGCTGCGTGACGCCGCTCCCGCTGACGGTACCGCACCTCTTGACGGTGCCTCCCCCGCTGCCGAGACAACTTCCGGGGATCAGCCCTGCCGGCGCTGCGGCATATGCCACCACGTCTGCGGTCTGATTCCCCGTACGCCCAAAGGCCCGCGCCCGGGCCCGGAGGAATAATTATGGCGGGTTTTCTGAAAATTCTGTTCCGCAATCTGCTGCAAGGCCCCAGCACGGACCCGTTCCCGCTGGGTGAAACATTCACGCCCGAGCGCTTGCGGGGCCGGGTGAAGATCGACCCCAACCTGTGCATGGGCTGCGGCGTGTGCCGTCATGTCTGTGCCGCCGGGGCCATCAACATCCGCCAGAAACCGGACAACAGCGGCTACACCATCACGGTCTGGCAGGACTCCTGCTGTCTGTGCGCCTCCTGCCGCCAGTACTGCCCCACCGGTGCCATGAGCATCACCAATGACTGGCATTCGGCCCACCTGGAGTCCGAAAAGTTCGGTCGTGTGGAGCAGCAGACCATCAATTACGAACCCTGCTCGCACTGCGGCACCCTCATGCGGCCCCTGCCGCTCAAACTGGCGGAAAAACTCTACGCCAAGAACAGCGAGATCGACCCCGACCAGATCCGTCACCTGTGCCCCAAGTGCCGCCAGATCGAGGACGCCAAGCGCAGCCTTTGTCATCTGCCCGAGCCCCACAAGGCCATGGAGCCCGCCCAGACCCCCGCTTCTGCCGCGCCCACCACGGATTAGCCGTTTTTACGAGGATTGAACATGCAAGAGATTCTGCAAGGCAACGCCGCGCTCATAGAGGCTCTGGGAGCCCTCTGCACCCGCGACCAAGCCATACATCACAGCACCGACGCCTACGGCAACGCCTTCCACTGGTTCCGTCTGGACCATCCCCGTTTCATGAGCCAGGCCGCCACCGCCCTGCAGGGCGCCCATGCCCGTCTGTGCATGATCACGGCCTACAACCTGAAGCAGCTGGGCGAACAGCAACAGGAACTGTGCTACCACTTCGAGCTGCAGGGCGTGGTCTACAACATCACCGTCACCCTGACCGCCGAACACAACACCGTGCCTTCCATCACCCCCCTGTTCGCCAATGCCGACTGGCATGAGCGCGAGATGATGGAACTGTACGGCATCCGCGTGGCCAACCAGCCCAACCCGCGCCGCCTCTTCCTTGACGAGGAACTGGACGCCGGCATCCTCAACGAGGCCGTGCCGCTGTCCATCATGATGAACGGGGCCTGCACCACGGACCTCTGGGAACGCATTCTGAAAGAAAAGGAAGGGGAACGCGCATGAGCAAGCTCACCACTTTCAACATGCCGCTGGGCCCCGTGCATGTGGCGCTTGAAGAGCCCGTCTACTTCAACCTCACCGTGGAAGGCGAGACCATCCGCAAGGTGGAGCTGACCTCCGGTCACGTGCACCGCGGCATGGAAGCCCTGGCCACCCAGCGCAACCTCATCAAGAACGTCACCCTGACCGAGCGCGTCTGCTCCCTGTGCTCCAACAGCCACAGCTTCACCTACAGCATGGCCGTGGAAAACGTGCTGGGCATGGAGATCCCCGTCCGTGCCCGCTACCTGCGCGTGCTGGCCGAAGAGATCAAGCGCGTGGCCTCGCACCTGTTCAACACCGCCATCCAGGCCCACATCATCGGCTTCAAGTCGCTGTTCATGCACGTCATGGAAGTGCGCGAGATGATGCAGGACGTGAAGGAGACCGTGTACGGCAACCGCATGAACCTGGCCTCCAACTGCATCGGCGGCGTCAAGTGCGACGTGCCCCCGGACATGCTCAAGTACATCCTGGGCATGATCGACAAGGTGGAGCCCGCCGTGGACGAGATCCGCGAGATCTATGCCACCAACTCCATGGTCCTGGGCCGTACCAAGGGCCTGGGCCTGCTGCCCAGGGAAGACGCCCTGCGCCTGGGCGTGGTGGGCCCCGTGGCGCGCGGTTCCGGCATCGCCATCGACGTGCGCAAGGATTCGCCCTATGCGGCCTATCCCGACCTGGAGTTCAAGAGCATCACCCATGACGGCTGCTGCATCCACTCCCGCACCATGGTGCGCCTGGACGAGATCTTCGAATCCTTCAAGCTCATCCGCCAGTGCTGCGAACGCATGCCCGAAGGCCCCCACTGCGTGCCCATGCGCCAGATCCACACGGCCGAAGCCTGCGCCCGCAGCGAAGCGCCCCGCGGCGAAGTCTTCTACTACATCCGTACCAACGGCACGGACATCCCGGCCCGCCTCAAGTGGCGCGTGCCTTCGTACATGAACTGGGAGGCCCTGGGCGTCATGATACGCGACTGCGCCGTGGCCGACGTGGCCCTGATCACCAACAGTATCGACCCCTGCGTCTCCTGCACGGAGCGCTAGGCCGGAAACAAGGATGCACGAAGCCAGTCTTGTCCAGGGGCTGCTCAAGATAGCCCTGAAAACTGTGGAAGACCACAATGCGGCCCACCCGGAACAGCAGGTGCGCCGCATCCGCAGCATCACCTGCGAGCTGGGCCTCATCTCCTGTGTGGAGCCGCAGACCCTGAAAGGCTGCTTCGAGATCTTTGCCCAGGGCGGCATGGCCGAAGGCGCGGAGCTCATCCTGCAGACCGCTCCCCTGCCCTGCCGCTGCACGGATTGCGGACATACATTCGAGCTGCACAGAAGGCACTTCACCTGCCCCCACTGCGGCAGCGACGCTATACGCTTCACCGGCGGACACGGTCTTGTGATGACCAATCTGGAGGTGGAGCCGGAGGAAAGCCATGATTGAGCATATTCAGGTAATACCCGACAAATGCCGCGCCTGCCGCCGCTGCGAAGTGGCCTGTATCGCCGCGCACCACGGGATGACCTTCAAGGAAGCCATGAAGCACCGCGACGTGCTGGTCTCGCGCGTGCAGGTGGTCAAGGCCGAAGGCTTCAAGACCACCGTGCGCTGCCACCAGTGCAACCCCGCCCCCTGCTGCAACATCTGCCCCACCGGCGCCCTGCAGCAGGAAGAAGACGGCCGCATCACCATGCGCGTGCAGCTGTGCGTGGCCTGCAAGATGTGCATCGCCGTCTGCCCCTACGGCACCATCTCGCTGGATACCATCGGCATGCCCGAAGAAGGCGGCGAGACCATGGCCCAGCGCAGCCGCCGCGAAGTGGCCGTGCGCTGCGACATGTGCAAGGCCTGGCGTGAAGAGAACGGCAAAAAGATCACCGCCTGCATGGAGGCCTGCCCCGTGCACGCCCTTTCCATGGTGGAGCCCGACGGCACCATCATCGAAGCGCCCAAGCCCGAAAAGAAAAAGCCCGCTGCCGCCGAATAGCGCCCACGGGCCCACAGGCTGCATGGCAGCCGCGTTTTGACGAGGGGGAAGAGGGAAACCTTTTTGAAAAAAGGTTCTCCCTCTTCCCCCTCGTGCTCCCCCATCTCCCTTCCAAAAACTTTTATCCGTCCAGGTCTGCTCCCTGCAGTTGGAGCGCAGGAAAGCCGCGGGCATCCTGTCCGGAGCATCTCCCGCACCAAAATAATGGAGCGTCCCCGCTGCCGCATGATGTACGGCAGCGGGGACGCTCTCTTGCTTTGCATCAAACAGTCTGGCCACCGGCCCCGTCGGTGCCGAAGGCACCGCGATAAAGCGCGCTGGGGAGGGGGGAGTTTGAGGGGGGAACCCCTCTCGCGCCAGCAGCGACCGGATGGCGGCCGCAGGCCGTGCCCGTTAGCGACAAGGGAGCGTTACGGGCATCGACAGCAACAATGAGGGGGTTCCCCCCTCAAAAACGATAGGCCGTCCCCATCAACGGGGCAGGAACGTTACTGGCATCGGCAGCAGCGACGAACCCCCTTTCCCCGCATCACCGGGTGCTCCCGGGCTACTTCCCGGCCATGAAATCGGACCAGCGGGCCAGCAGGGCACGCAGGGCGTTGCCGCGATGGCTGCGGGCGTTCTTCTCGTCACGGGTGAGCTGGGCGGCGCTTTTGCGGATGCTCTCGTCCCAGAACAGGGGATCGTAGCCGAAGCCGTTCTCGCCCAGGGGCTCTTCGAGGATGCGACCTTCCCAGGTACCGCGCACCACAAGCTCGCGGCCGTCGGGATGCACGGCCACCATACAGCTCACGAAGCGGCAGGAGCGGCGGGCCTGGGGCACATCGCGCAGTTCAAAAAGCAGCTTGCGCATGTTGCGCTTGTCCACGCTCTCGCCGGGCAGGCTTTCCCAGTCGTTGGAATAGCGGGCGGAATAGACACCGGGACCCTTGTCCAGGGCGTCCACTTCCAGGCCTGAGTCGTCGGCCACGGCCACAAGACCGGTGGCGGCACACACGGCACGGGCCTTGATGAGGGCGTTCTCTTCGAAGGTGGTCCCGGTCTCTTCGATCTCGCCGATCTCGGGGAAGAGGGAAAGGCCCACCACCTCGATGCCGAAGTCGGCCATGGGATCGGCCAGTTCCCGGATCTTGCCGGCATTATGGGTGGCCAGCACCACCCGCAGCTTTCCGTTGTCGTTCATGAGTTCTCCTTGCGCACCGGCAGGTGCGGTCGTTGCAGTGTCGCGATCAGGATGCCGCCGATGATGAGCATGCCGCCCACCACCTGGGCCGTGTTGACGGCCTCCCCAAGGACGATATGGGCCCCCGTGGCGGCGAAGACGGGCATGCTGTAGTAGACGATGCCCGCACGCACGGGCCCGATACGGCTGATGGCGGCCGTCCAGAGGCAGAAGGAACAAAAGGAGCAGCCCACCCCGGCATAGAGCACGCCTATGATGACGGCAGGCTCCCATTGCACGGGCGGCAGCCAGCACATCTCGGCCAGCACGGGCGGCACGCAGAACAGCGCCCCCAGCCCGAAGGTGGCGGCACTGAAGCCGAAGACCGAAAGATCCGTGCCCCGGTGGCGCATGAACAGCGAATACAGGCCAAAGCTTGCCGCTCCGCCCAGGGACCAGAGGTCACCGGGGGCAAAGCGCAGAGCCGCCAGGCGTTCCATATCGCCGCGGCTGACCAGGATCACGATGCCTGTGGCCACCACCAGCATGCCCAGCAGACGGCGCGGGGTGATGGCCTCACCGTAGAGCAGGCGCGAGAATATCAGGATGATGATGGGGGCCGTGGGCGCGATCAGGGCCATGTTCAGGCTCTCTGTGCTTTGCCCGGCCTTGTAGAAAAAGGTGTTCATCAGCGTCACGCCCAGCAGGGACATGACCACCACAAAACGCCAGTGACGGCGCAGAGCGGGCCAGTCCTCGCGCAGATGGCGCCAGGCAAAGGGCAGGATGGTGACGAAGGCCGTGAACCAGCGCCAGAAGTTGCACTGCCACGGCGGGATCATGTCCGCCACGGCGCGCGCCACCACGAAATTCCCCGACCAGATGACCACGGCCAGCAGGGCCAGCAAGTAGCCTGATGTGTTCTGTTTCATGCTTTTCCCGGCGCTGCCGTCCTCCTGCGCTCTCATAACAGGTTGCCCTGCAAATGGCAAAAGCGGGACGGGGCAGTCTTTCCTTTTCCCTGCAAACCGGCTATCTTGGCCGTTACGCGACGCATGTCGCACTGTCTCCACTCCCGCACGGGGTTCCCCCGCTGCCCACTTCCACCAAGGTTTGCTCTCATGGCTCAGACGCGCCACCTTGTCCTGGGGCTCATGCCCCGTGGGGCCGATCCCGATACCCATTGGGCAGCCGGGCCCTGGTGTTTCGATACGGAAGAAGATTTCTTTCCCGGCTGGGAAGACAGCTTCGTCTTCGGCCGGGAGCCCCTGCGCGATCCCGCCACCCTGGACAGGGCCGTGCTCATGGCCCAGTCCCTGACCGTGGACAGCATCCCCGCCCTGGGGCGGCACCTGTTGGACCTGCAACGCCGTCGCGCCGAGGAAAACAATCCCGTCAGCACCCTGCTGGGCCCGGACGAGATCGACCTGCCCGGCGTCTACTGGGAGACCCTGCTGACGCCCTGGGCCTGCACGGTGGCGCGCCAGCTGGTGGAACGCTGGCTGCGCGTGCGCGCCATGGTGGAGGACTGGGGCCACCTGCCCCTGCATGTGGAGCTGCTGCCCGAGGACTGCGCCTTTTCCTTCGCCACGGAACACGATTTCGTCATGAGCGGCGCCCTGGGCGCGGACTGGAACACCTGGCTCATGTCCCGCCTGCTGGAGGCCGTCTGGCCCGAACGCTGGACCCGCTCCTACGCCCTGCCCGTGTGCGCCTCCTATGGCCGGCTCATCCCGCCGGAAGACAGCGGCAGCCTGAAACAGCGCCTGCGGGCCTGGGCGCGCTCCTGCGTGCTGCGCCTGCCCTGCCCGCCCCTGCGCGGCATGCGGCTGCATCAGGCCCTGCGCTATTCGCTGGCCCTGCTCCATCCCAGCCGCCAGCCCGATGCCAGCCGCCCTCTGGCCGCCCATTTCGGCAGCGCGGCCACCGGTGTGAAGCACGACCTGCCGCTCGATCCCCTGCCCATTTTCATCGGCGCCCTGCCCCAGACCCTTGCCGAGCTGGATCATCCCGACCACGTCGCCCCGGCGCGTGTCCCGCGCGTGCGCGTGGCCTCGGTCCGTGCGCATGAGGATACCCATTACCGCCAGAAGCTGGCCCTCTGGCGTGCCCGCGGCCACCGTGTCATGTTCGTCCAGCACGGGGGCAACGTGGGCCAGGTGCGCTGCCTGTGCGAGACCCCGCTGGTGGAGTTCAGTCAGCACGCGTTCGGCACCTGGGGCTGGAGCCATTACGAGGCCACGGGTGCGGGCAAGGGCGGCCAGTTCCTGCCGCTGCCCTATCCCCTGCTGGCCAACATGGCCGACCAGTGGCGCGGCGGCGACGATACCCTGCTCTTCGTAGGCGCGGAGATGCCCCTGTACGGGCATCGTCTCGACTCGCGCCCCACGCCCCTGCAATGGCTCCAGTACCGGGAAGACAAGCAGTGGTTCCTTGAGGACCTGCCCCGCCGCCTGCACGACAAGATCCTCTACCGCCCCCATTTCGACGCGCCGGGCGCGCTGGACGATGCGCCCTGGCTGTTGCCGCGCTTCCCCCATGTGCGTCTGTGCAGCGGCCCGCTGGAAGCCCGGATGCTCACCTGCGCCCTCATGGTGCTGGACCATCACGGCACCACCCTGCTCCAGGCCCTGGCGGCCAATGTGCCCACCATCGCCTACTGGGACAGATCCATCTGGCCCATGACCGACGAAGCCCTGGCCCGGCTGGATCTGCTGGCCGAGGCCGGCATCTGGCAGCCTTCCGCCGAGGCGGCCGCCGCCAAGGTCCGGGAAGTCTGGGACAACCCCGCCCGCTGGTGGCTGGATGAGCGCGTCCAGTCCGCCCGCCGGGCCTTCTGCCGCGAGCACGCCTTCGTCGATCCCAAGGGCCCGGATGCCCATATCGTTTCATTGCTGCAACGCCTGTAAGGAGACCTCCCATGTCCCGTATGTCCACCGGCAGCGCCCTGTGCCGCCTGCCGTTGTTCGCCCTGCCCGCCGTCCTGGCCCTGACCCTGCTGCTGCCCGCGTCCATCCCGGCGGCCGATACCGCGGCTCCCGCCCCTGACGCCGCTCAGGCCGCAGAAAGCGTCCCCAGTCCCGAAGAGCGCGCCGCGGAAGCCGTGCTGGGCGAAGTCCAGAGCGCCCTGGACAGCAAGGATTACAAAAAAGCCGTCACCCTGCTCACGCCGCTCACCAAAAACGGCAATGCCGAGGCCCTGTACATCCTCGGCCGCCTGACCCAGGACGGGCGCGGCGTCAAAAAGAGCCCCCAGCGTGCCGTGACCCTGTTCCGTCAGGCCGCCGACAAGGGCCTGGCCAACGCCCAGAACGCGCTGGCCACCGCGCTGGCCACGGGCGACGGCGTGCGGCGCAACTACGGCGAGGCCGGACGCTGGTTCCGCAAGGCCGCCGAGCAGGGCCTGGCCATGGCCCAGTATAATCTGGGCTACCTCTACGCCCACGGCCGCGGCATGCGCAAAAGCGAGAACGAGGCCATCGACTGGTACGGCCGTGCCGCCAACCAGGGCCTGGCCGATGCCCAGTACTCCCTGGGCTGGATGTACCTCAACGCCAAGGCCAGCAACCAGGACGACACCAAGGCGGCCCACTGGTTCCAGCGCGCCGCCGAACAGGACCACCTCAAGGCCCAGAACAATCTGGCTTACATGTACGCCGAAGGCCGCGGCTTTGCCCAGGACAACCTCAAGGCTGTGGAATGGTACACCCGTGCCGCCGAGCGCGGCTATGCCGAGGCCCAGTACAACCTGGGCTTCATGTACGAACAGGGCCGCGGCGTGCCGCAGGACTACGCCAAGGCAGTGGAATGGTACCGCAAGGCGGCTGAGCAGAACGAGCCCGCCGCCCAGTACAGTCTGGGCCTTATGTACGACCAGGGCACCGGCGTGCAGCGCAACCTTTCCGAAGCCACCCGCTGGTACCGTCTGGCCGCCAAGAACGGCGACCCTGACGCCAAGGCCTATCTGCGCGCCCAGAACCGCAAGTAACGACGGAGATTTTTTATGAGGGGGAGAGGGAGACCCTTTTGGAAAAGGGTCCTCCCTCTCCCCCTCATGCTCCCCCTCTCCTTCCCTAAAACTTTTATTATGGCCCCTGACGGTCATCAGAGACGCCGAAACCGTGCCGGGCGTCTGTGTCCCCGGCAGCACAGAAACGCCCCGTATCAAGACGATACGGGGCGTTTTTATGCCATCCAGAGGAATAGAATATATGGACGAAGCGTGAGCCTTGCGCCGGCCCGATTCAGCCTTGCGGCACCATGTCCGCCATACAGCGACGGAGACCCGCCATACAGACCAGAAGAAAAGTTTTTTCGGGGTGGGGAAGAGCGCGAGAGGGGGAGGGGCAGTTTTTACCAAAAAACGCCCCTCCCCCTCTCGTATCTCTTTCCCCGGTTCAGACGGGGAGGATCAGTCGTCATGCCGGGCGGCACGACCGCAAAAACGTCCCTGCAGCTCGTTGAGCTGGTTCACGGCTTCGCGTCCGTTGGCGATATTGTGTACGAGTATCTCGCTTTGCTGCGAAAAACGGTTGCCCACCCGCACGGTGTAGCTGTTGAACAGCCAGCTGCTGAAACCCGAGGTGAAGGCCGCATCTTCCATGTCCCGCCATTTGACGCCCACGGCGCCCCGGTTCCAGGGCAGGATGCCCCGGTACAGCCAGACGCCCTTGCTGTCGGCATACAGGTGCACGCTGCGCACCAGCAGGACCCTGTAGACCATACACAGCACCAGCAGGGCGCCCACGCCCGCGAAGATCCAGAAAAATTCCGGCATGTAGCGCTGCCCGGCCACGCACAGGGCCACGCAGACCAGCAGCATCAGCACCGGTCCGGCCCAGGCCAGCCAGGACTGGCGATAACTGAGCAGGGGCCGTTCGGCGGCATCGCTGCCCTCAAGGATATGTTCATCAGACATGCGCGTTCCTCCTTGGAAAAGGACGTCGCTGTGAAGGGCTCCGGGGCGCAGGCACGCCCGCAAGAAAACACGAGGGGCGTGTCTTTGGGAAAAGGTCTCCCTTCCCCAGGACACGCCCCATCACATCACAACATCAGATCTCGCTGCCCGGGGCCAGATGCAGCAGGCGCTCCAGTTCGGCGGTGGCGGCATCGCTGTCCCGGCCCTGGCGACGGGCCAGATCGGGCAGGTTGTCCACGGCATCGCAGGGGCGCACATACAGCGGCTCGATGTCCTCAGGAGCGTAGTCACCATGCCTTGCCAGCAAACACAGGGCCTCGGTGGAGGCATGGATGCAGGCGGGCAGGCAGGTCACGGCAGGCAGGTTTTCCAGCGGCGCGCAGGCGTCCGCATTGCGCCGCAGGCCCGTACCGCAGACCAGCGTGGCGTCCGCCGTATCGGCCGTGATGGCCGCCACGGCCTCGGCCGGCGTGCACAGGGTCACGCCCTGCAGGGGCTGGGCCGGGATCTCGGGCCCGTAGCTGATGAAGGGCTGGCAGTGGACAAGGTTGCGGCGGGCATGGGTCAGGACCCAGACGTGGCCGCCGTAGAGCATGCCGCGCCGCATGACGGCCGTGGTGGCCAGGGCCTGCATGTAGTCCAGCCCGGCCAGCTGCGCCCGGCCGCAACGGCGCAGGGCCGCGGCCGTGGCCAGGGTCAGGCGGATGCCCGTAAAGGAGCCCGGCCCGCGCACGCAGGCGATGCGGCGCAGATCGCTCCACCGGATGCCCAGCGACGTGGCCAGCTCGGCCAGCGCCGGGGCCAGGATCTCCGTGGCCCGCTCGCTGCGGTACCATTCCTGCGCACAAAGGATGGCCTCATCCTCCGTGACCACGATCTGCAGCACGCCTTCAGCGGCGTTGAGTATCAGCTCCAGTCCCGTTCCCGGGACAGCGTGTGTCGCCATATCGATTTCTCCCGCCGGACGCTAGGGGGCCGTCTTTTCCACGGCCGGGGCCTCGTCCGGCGTATTGATGATGCGTGTCACGTCGTTGAAGGTGGCAAAGATCATCAGGCTCAGCAGCAGGGCCATGCCCACGCGCATGCCCCATTCCTGGATCTTCTGCGGCACGGGGCGGCGGAAGATCATCTCGATGAGGCAAAAGAGCATCTGGCCGCCGTCCAGCACGGGCACGGGCAGCAGGTTGAGGATGGCCAGGTTGATGCTGATGAGCGCCGCCAGACCGAGCACGCCCACAAGGCCCTGCTCCGCCTGCTGGCCCACCATCTGGGCGATCATGATGGGGCCGCCCACCTGATCGGCGGGCACCACGCGCTGGGCCAGCTTGACGAAGCTCTGCCAGGTCAGGTCCACCAGACGCCAGGTCTGGACAAGGCCCGTCTTCAACGCCTCGGAAAAGCCCAGTTCTTCCACGCGCACCGAGCCCAGCGGCCCGATGCCGATGAGCCAGGCTTTCTCATCCTCGCCAAAGATGGTCTTGCGCGTGCTCCACTGCGGCGTCAGGGTCAGTTCCAGTTCCGTGCCCTGGGTCATGCCCTCGGCGGGCTGCCGGGCCACGGTCAGGGTCAGGGGGCGGCCGTTGGCCTCGGCCACGGTCGGGGATATCTCGTCCCATGAATGGAGGGGACGGCCGTCGATGCTCAGGATCAGGTCGCCCTTCTGCAGACCGGCCTGTGCCGCCGCGCTCTGGGGCATGACGGCGCCCACCTGCGGCAGCATGACGGCATTGCCCCAGCCCCAGGCCACCACCCAGCACAGGATGCAGGCCAGCAGGATGTTGGCGAAGGGCCCGGCCGCGATCACGAGGAAGCGCTGCCACGCGGGCCGCAGGGAAAAGCATTCCTCCCGGGTGAAACCGCTGGGGATGTCGTTCTCGTCGTTCTCGCCCACCAGGGCCACATAGCCGCCCAGAGGCACCAGCGACAGGGCGTATTCCGTCTTGCCGTGACGGTATTTGAGCAGTTTGGGGCCAAAGCCCAGGGAAAAGGTGGACACGCCCATGCCCAGCCAGCGGGCCACGGCGAAATGTCCCAGTTCATGGAAAAAGATCAGGCCGCCAAGGACAATGATGGCGGCAACGATGGTCGTCAGCACTCGTCAACTCCGGCGCGGGCCAGCTGTTTCACCAGCTCGCGTGTTTTCAGGTCAAGGCGCGACATGCGCTCTGTCAAGATAGTCACTTCCCGTTCAAGGGCAAGACTGTCATCGCCGCTACAGGACAGCGGCGGGCAGAACGGTTCGTGCCCCGGCTCGCCGGCGGCATGGGCATCCATGGCGGCCGAGACCAGATCCGCGATGTCGGCAAAGGCGCATTTGCCGGACAGGAACAGCTCCACGGCGGCCTCGTTGGCGGCGTTCATCACCACCGACATGCCGCCGCGTTCCCGCAGGGCGCGGCGCGCCAGCTTCAGGGCCGGGAAGGCCTCGTCGTCAGGGGCGAAGAACTGCAGGGTACCGGCCTTGACCAGATCCAGCGGCGGCACGCCCGTATCCACGCAGCGGGGCCAGAACAGGCAGGACGCGATGGGGATGCGCATGTCCGGCGTGCCCAGCTGCGCCAACTGGCTGCCGTCCGTGAACTGCACCAGCGAATGCACCAACGACTGCGGATGCACCAGCACCGTGATCTTTTCCAGCGGCACGCCGTACAGGTGGAAGGCTTCCACCACTTCCAGGGCCTTGTTCATCATGGTGGCCGAGTCGATGCTGATCTTGGCGCCCATCTTCCAGTTGGGATGATCCAGGGCCTGCGCGCGGGTCACGTTGCGCAGCTCCTCGCGGCTGCGGCCGCGGAACGGGCCGCCGGAGGCCGTCAGCAGCAGGCGGTCCACCTCCTGCCCGCGTCCGGCCAGGCACTGGAAGATGGCGTTGTGCTCGGAGTCCACCGGCAGGATGCTGGCATGGGTACGGGCGCAGACCTGACGCAGCATGTCACCGGCCAGCACCAGCGATTCCTTGTTGGCCAGGCAGATGACCTTGCCCGCCAGCGCGGCCGCCAGCGTCCCGGCCAGGCCCGCCGCGCCCACCTGCGCCGAAAGCACGGTGTCCGCTTCGGGCAGGGCCGCCAGACGGGCATAGCCTTCGCTGCCCACCAGGATCTCGGGGGTGTAGCCCGTGGGCAGCAGCTTGCGCAGGCCCGCTGCCGAAGCCTCGTCCAGCACGGCCAGATACGGGGGACGGAACTCCTGCGCCTGCTCGGCCAGGGTCTTGATGTTGCGCGCGCAGGAAAGGCCCAGCACCACGCATTCACGCCGCCGCGAACGGATGGCCGCCAATGTGTTGCCGCCGATGGAACCGGTGGACCCCAAAAGGACAAGCTGGCGCACGCCGCGCCGCCACGCCTCGGAAGGCGCTTCCGAAATATACCGAATCGCAGGGCCGTTCAGCCCGGGCCACAGATCTGACATGTGTTTCTCCTTTGTCTCCGGGACAAAATCGTCCACAGCATGCCAAAAATCCCTTGCCGCGTCGAGAGCGGGCGGAGGGAGGAAGGAGGGGGATGCAAGCGTGTTTGCGGGGGAAGGGAGGGCTGGGGACGCGCAGACCCCGCCACCCTGCAGCCTCGCCGCGCTTGACCCAGCCCGGATGCCGGGCAATGGCCGTCATCCGACGGCTATTCCACAGAGCGCAAGCGGATCTATTCCCCGCCAGCGTCCCCCCAAAAAACGCCAAAGGGGCCGGTCCCCCAGAAGAAGACCGGCCCCTTTGCAAAATCGGGCTCAGCACGGGCAGCCGATGCTTCCATCAGCTGCCGGCGGCATGACGGCTAAAAGAAGAAGAACCACTGGTCCACGACGGCGAACATGGGCATGGCGAACAGGATGCTGTCCGCACGGTCCAGGATGCCGCCATGGCCGGGCAGCAGGTTGCTGGAGTCCTTCACATGCACCGCGCGCTTGAGGGCGGATTCGAACAGGTCGCCCAGCTGGGCAAAGGCATTGATGGCGATCCCCAGCAGGGCGAAGGCCCACCAGCTGGCGCTGCCCAGGCAGGCGCCGTAGATGGTGCAGAAGATGACGCAGCCCACCAGGCTGCCCACCGCGCCTTCGGAGCTCTTGTTGGGGCTCACGCGGGGCCAGAGCTTGTGGTGCCCGAAGCGGGTGCCCACGAAATAGGCGGACGTATCGGAGACGGCCACGGCCGCCAGCACGAAGATGAGCTTGGTGGTGGAAAGATAGGTGGCGGGCAGCAACAGCAGCGGGATGTAGGCCAGACCGGCCATGAAGATGCCGCTGGCGGCAAAGGCGGGCACGCCTTCCTCTTCCACCTCGTTCCAGCGGAACAGGAAGCTCATGGCAGCCAGCACGAAGCCCGCGCCCAGGCAGACCAGGGCGTCCTGCGTGCGGTGGGCCCAGGTCAGCGTCAGCATGCCCCAGCCCAGGGCGATGGCGCAGACGCGGCTGGGGATGCGCTTGTTGCCCCAGAACAGGGAGAAGAACTCCCACAGGCCCAGCGCCGCCACCAGCAGGATGAGGGCAAGCAGCACCCAGCCCCGCAGGACGAGGGCAAGAACGACGATGGCGGCCAGAACGAGGCCGGTGATGGTTCGGCGGATGTCGGTGGCGTGATCAACGGCCATTGATTTGCTCCTGGGTTTTCCCGAATCGGCGCGAGCGTCCGGCGTAGACGGCCAAGGCCTCGTGCAGGGCCTCCACGCCGAAGTCGGGCCAGGGCGTGGGGGTGAAGTAGAATTCGCTGTAAGCGCACTGGTAGAGCAGATAATTGCTCAGGCGCTGTTCTCCGCTGGTGCGGATGAGGAAGTCGGGGTCGGGCTGTCCGGCGGTGTACAGATGGTCGGCCAGGCTCTGTTCGGTGACGTCCTCGGGGCGCAGGCCCTCGGCCATCATGCCGCGCACGGCGCGCACCAGCTCGGCGCGGCCGCCGTAGTTGAGGGCCAGGTTGAGCACCATGTCCGTATTGGCCGCCGTGCGGCGCAGGCCGTGGCGCAGGGCCGTACGGGCGGCCAGGGGCAGGGCCTCCATGTCGCCCAGGATGTTCAGGCGGATGCCCTCGCGCTCCATGCGGGGCACTTCCTGGCCCAAAAATTCCAGCAGCAGGGAGAACAGGGCCGAGACTTCGGTCTTGGGCCGCGACCAGTTCTCGCTGGAAAAGGTGTACAGGGTCAGGTGGCGGATGCCCAGACGGCGGCATTCGGTCACGATGGTGCGCACGGTCTCGGCACCGGCACGGTGCCCCGCCTCGCGCGGCAGACCGCGGGCCTGGGCCCAGCGGCCGTTGCCGTCCATGATGATGGCCAGGTGTACGGGAAGATGGGTAAGCGTTTCGCTCATGGTACCTCTCTGAACCGGGGACGACAGGCCCGGAAAACATGACCGTGCCGAAAAAAACACGGCCCGGTGCCCCTGGGGCTGGCCGGGCTGCGGAAAACGTCCGGGAGCGGCAGGGCCGCTCCCGGAAGGCGGACACTAGATGTCCATGATTTCCTTTTCTTTGGCCTGGCTGCGCTTGTCGGCATCGGCCACGAACTTGTCGGTCAGCTTCTGCACTTCGGCTTCGGCCTTCTTCTGTTCGTCTTCGGTGATGGTCTTTTCCTTCTCCAGCTTCTTCAGGGAGTCGTTGGCATCACGACGCACGTTGCGCACGGCCACCTTGGCGTCTTCGGTGTACTTGCGGGCCACCTTGACCAGCTCCTTGCGGCGCTCTTCGGTCAGCGGCGGGATGTTGATGCGGATGATGCGGCCGTCATTGACCGGGGTCAGGCCCAGGTCGGACTTGAGGATGGCCTTCTCCACCACGGAGATGCCGCCCTTGTCCCAGGGCTGGATGGTGATGGTGCGGCTGTCGGGCACGGCCACGGAAGCCATCTGGGAGATGGGGGTGGGGGTGCCGTAGTAATCGGCCTTGATACCGTCCACCAGGGCGGTGGTGGCGCGACCGGTGCGCAGTTTCTGGAAGTCGCGCTCCAGAGCGGCCATGGCTTTTTCCATGCGGTCTTCGGTATCCAGAAGGATGGTATCGATATCCATAAAATCTCCTTACAGACTGTAGAGTTCGAAAAGATCGTGACTAGCAGTCGTGCACGATGGTGCCCACCTGCTCGCCCAGGATGGCACGGCGGATGTCGCCGCCCAGCATGCGGCAGACGATGATGGGCACGTTGTTGTCGCGCACCAGGGCAAAGGCAGCGGCGTCCATGACGCCCAGATGGCGGGACAGGGTCTCGTCATAGCTCAGGCTGTCGTACTTGACGGCATCGGGGAACTTGGCGGGGTCCTTATCGTAGATGCCGTCCACCTTGGTGGCCTTGATGATGGCATCGCACTGCAGTTCCATGCCGCGCAGGGCGGCGGTGGTGTCGGTGGTGAAATAGGGGTTGCCGGTACCGGCGGCGCAGATGACCACACGGCCCTTTTCCAGATGGCGCATGGCGCGGCGACGGATGAAGGGCTCGCACACTTCCTGCATGTCGATGGCGGACAGCACGCGGGTGGGGTAGCCGAATTTTTCCAGCATGTCCTGCACGGCCAGGGCATTGAGCACCGTGGCCAGCATGCCCATGTAGTCGGCGGAGGAACGTTCCATGCCCTTGGCGGAACCGGAAAGGCCGCGGAAGATGTTGCCGCCGCCGATGACCAGGGCAAGTTCCACGCCCATGTCGAGCAATCCGCCGATCTCCTTGCAGATGGTGCCCACGGTTTCGGGGTCGATACCGGTTTTCTGCTCTCCGGCCAGGGCCTCGCCGCTCAGCTTGAGCAGCACGCGCTTGTACTTGAGTTCAGCCATATGTTCCGCCTTGGTTGAAGCCGGCCACGCCGGCTGTTGCTTTCATGGATCGTCCGATACCGAACAGCAGGCATTCGGACGCGCTCTTTTCATCATAGCAAAAAACGTCGCTATCTCAAAGCACTTTTACCATGCCGCCCCCGCAGGACGGCACGGGACGGCCCTTTGCAAGGCGGCCTGTACGACCCGGGGCGGGCACGCCGTTCGGGCAAGGGACGCCGTATGGCCGGGAGGACATGCGCTCCCGCCCGCCGCCTCCCTCCCTGCCCCGCCGGGACGTCCCTGCGGTTTCCCCGGCCGGGAGGACATGCGGAAAAACACCCCGCGCCATCCCCCCGCGTCGACGGTCATGCCTTTGTCGCCGCCCCTGCGTCGAGCCCGGATGGTGAGGCGTCGCAAACGGACGCCCCGATACGCATACGGACACCGCCGGGGAACGCAACCGGAGCGGGAGCCTATTTGCCTGCCCCCGTCTTTTGCGGTATCGGAAAGAGTCCCGAACCGAAGCCGCGCGCAGACCCGGCAAGGAGTCCCCATGCTCGAATGCAACAACCGTTTTGAAGATCGCGCCTTCCTCCTGCTGCTGGCCGGCGTCTCGCTGGCTTTCCTCTGGATGCTGCGCCCCTTCTTCGATGTCATCTTCTGGGGCATCGTCATCGCCCTGCTCTCCACTCCCGTCTACGATGCCCTGCAACGCCGCAGCATGGGCCGCAACCTGGCGGCGCTGACCTGCGTGATCCTGAGCCTGGTGCTCATCATCGTGCCCTGCGCGTACATTTTTTATACGTTCATCAACGAGGTGGCCAATCTCTACGGCCGCCTGACGTCCGGCGGACATGACATCCGCGAGACGCTGGAAAAGCTGCGCGAGGTGGCGCCCGGCGTGCAGGACTGGCTCACCCGCTACGGCTACGGCCCCGAGGTCATCACCCAGAAACTTTCCGAGCTGGCGGTCAAGGTCAGCGGGCTGGTGGCGCGCAACACCGTGGCCCTGGGCGGCAGTACGGTGAACTTCCTCGTGGACCTCTGCATCATGCTCTATCTGGCCTTCTTCCTGGTGCGCGACGGCAAGCAGCTGCGCGTGCTGCTCATCCGGGCCCTGCCCTTTGGCGACCACCGCGAGGATCTGCTCTTCGCCAAGTTCGCCGAAGTGCTGCGGGCCACGGTCAAGGGCAGCCTGCTGGTGGCCATGGCCCAGGGCGCGCTGGGCGGTCTCATCTTCTGGATACTGGGCATCAAGGCCCCGGTGCTCTGGGGCGTGGTCATGACCCTGCTCTCGCTCATCCCGGTGGTGGGCGCGGGCGTGGTCTGGGCGCCGGTGGCCGGGTACCTGCTGCTCACGGGCGATTATGTGTCCGGCGTGGTGCTGCTGGCCTACGGGGTCTTCGTCATCGGTCTGGCGGACAACATCCTCCGCCCCGTCCTGGTAGGGCGCGATACCAAGCTGCCGGACTTCATGGTCCTGCTCTCCACGCTGGGCGGTTTCTCGCTCTTCGGCATGGACGGCTTCGTGACGGGCCCCATGCTGGCCGTGCTCTTCGTGACGGTCTGGAAGATATTCATGGACGAATTCAAGCCGCCCCTGACGCTGGACGGCAGCGCCCCCGCACAGGATGCGGACGGGGACGGCCCTGCGGCATGACGCAAAAGGCCACCCGCAACGGCGGGTGGCCTTCCATTACCTGCCCCCCGGCAGGTGAAAGATAGGGGACGGGATCCACGGCACCCGTCCCCTGTATGCGACAGCCTCCCACAGCTGCCGCTCCGGCAGCAAGGAAAAGGGGAAAGGAGGAGAACCAGATTCCTTGCTTCCGGTCAATCCTGCTGTCCCGGCGGGGATGTTCCCATCCCCGGCGTCCTGCAGCGGCCCGGGACACACGGGCCGTCCGGCATGCCCTTTCGGGCACCGGCGGCAGACGCCGCCCCGCCGGGACAGCTAATGTTCCAGACGGCGGACCAGCACCTCGTCGATGCGGTTGCCGTCCATCTTCACTATCTTCATCCGCCAGCCCTGGATGCGCACCCGCTCGCCTTCGTGCGGGATATGCCCCAGGGCCTCCAGCAACAGCCCCGCCAGTGTGGCCGAGGAGCTGCGCGGCGGCAGGTGGATGCCCAGCCAGGAGGTCACGGCATCCACGGTCAGGCGGCCGGGCATGAGCCACGAGCCGTCAGGCTGGCGGCAGGCTTCGGGCCCGGCGGGCATGTCGCCCATCTGGCCTGCCAGCACGCTCACCAGATCCGTGTATTCGTCACGCACGAAGGCCAGGGGCGTGGGCTCTTCGCGAAAAGTTTCCAGCATCTCCGTCAGCGAGGCATGCTCGAAGATCGTGGGCGCGGGCCGCAGCAGGGGCCGCACGCTCCAGACACGCCCGCTGCCATCATCCTGCGGCGCTGCCGTACCGGGACGCTCCGTGCCCGTCACGGGCCCCTGGGGCGTCACGGCCGCCAGATCCCCGGTATGGATCACGCCCAGCACTTCGTCCCTGTCCGGGTCCAGCACCGGCAGCCAGGGCGAGAGGCTCTCGCTGGCAAAACGGCAGGCCGTGGCATAGTCGGCCTCGCTGTCCAGCCAGCGCACCCGGTGGCGCGGGGTCATGATGAAGCGGGCCGTGCGTCCGCTCAGGCGGATCACGCGGGCCACCATGTCGCGCTCTTCCGGCTCGAACAGGGGCTGGGCATCGCTCTCGCTGGCCAGGGCCGCGGCATCGCGCCGCGCTTCTTCCTCGCCGGGACGTCCGCCGCCCAGCAGCCCCAGCACCGCCATGGCCATGGATTCACGCATGTCGCGCATGCTGATGCGCTTGCGGCGGTTGCGCAGGGCCACCTGGTTGCAGATCTCCACCAGCACCGAGAAGCAGATGGCCGCGTAGAGATAGCCCTTGGGGATGTGGTACCCCAGACCGTCCATGAGCAGGCTCAGGCCGATCATCATCAAAAAGCCCAGACACAGGATGATGACCGTGGGGTGACGCTCCACAAAACTTGTCAGCGGCGCGGCGGCCATGACCATGACCAGCATGGCCACGACGACGGCCAGCATCATCACCGGGATATGGTCCACCATGCCCACCGAGGTGATGATGGAATCCAGGGAGAACACGGCATCCAGCACCAGGATCTGGATGATGACCTGCCAGAAGCCCGAGCGCGTGGGCGCCGAGGAGTATTCGGCCATGCCGCCTTCCAGGCGCTCGTGCAGCTCCATGGTCCCCTTGAGCAGCAAAAAGATGCCGCCGCCCATGAGGATGAAATCTCGCCACGAGAAGGCTTTGCCGAAGACCGTGACCAGGGGCTCGGTCAGACTGACGATCCAGGCGATGGCGGAAAGCAGCACCAGGCGCGTGACGAGCGCCAGACCAAGACCGGTGAGGAAGGCCCGGCGGCGCTGTTCCTGCGTATGCAGGCGCGAGGTGAGGATGGAGATGAAAACGAGGTTGTCGATGCCCAGCACGACCTCGAGCACGATCAGGGTGCCCAGCCCGGCCCAGGCCGAGGGATCGGCGATCCACGAGAAATCCCACATGGGAGCTTTCCGCCTCCTTGCGGCAGTGATGCTGAAGTGATGCCCGGCCCTCCCGCTCCGCACGGAGTCCCGGACTGGATGGAGGCAGCATACGCCGGCGTCCGTCAGGAAAGCGTCGGCATGGCCGGGAAAAGGGCCAAAAAAAAGGAGGGGCCGGAGCCCCTCCTGGGATCTTTATGGCGGACAGCTTATTCAGCGGCCAGCTGGATGCGGCTGAAGCCGGCGACCTTGATGTCGCCACCGGCGGCCTTGGCCACTTCGCGCACCACTTCGGTCATGCTCTTCTTGTCGTCGCGGATGTAGGGCTGTTCCATCAGGCAGACTTCCTTCTGGAACTTCTTCACGGCGCCTTCGGCGATCTTTTCCACGATCTGTTCGGGCTTGCCTTCTTCGCGGGCCTTCTGGCGGTACACTTCACGCTCGCGTTCCATGGCGGCGGCGTCCAGGCTGGCGCCGTCCAGGGCCATGGGGTTGGTGGCGGCCACCTGCATGGCCACGTTCTTGGCCAGTTCCTGCACTTCAGGCTTGGCGGCGGTAGCGGCGCTGTCGCACACCAGGTCCACCAGCACGCCGATCTTGCGGTTGGCGTGGATGTACTGGCCGATCACTTCGTTGTCTTCACGGGTGTAACGGGTGAAGTTGCCGAGCTGCATGTTTTCGCCCACGGAGGCGATGAGCTGGGTCACGTCTTCGCCCACCAGGCCCTTCAGGGCTTCGGCGTCGGCGGGGTTGCTGTCCAGCACGCTCTGGGCCACCTTGGCGGCCAGGGCTTCGAACTGTTCGCCGCGGGCCACGAAGTCGGTCTCGCACAGCAGGGCGGACATGGCCACGGTCTTGCCGTCAGCGCTCACGGCGGCCATCACCAGGCCTTCGCTGGTGGCACGGCCGGACTTCTTGGCAGCCTTGGCCATACCCTTCTGGCGCAGCCAGTCGACGGCCTTTTCCAGGTCGCCGTCCACTTCCACCAGGGCTTTCTTGCAGTCCATCATGCCGGCGCCGGTCTTTTCGCGCAGTTCCTTCACCATAGCGGCGGAAATAGCCATTGTATTCTCCTGTGTATCCGGCCTGGGCCGGAGCAAGATTCCAAAAAATCGCGCAGTGCGCAGGGTGGCGGCACAGCCCGAAAGCCGCGCCGCCACCTTTTTGAAGCATGGGGGGGCCGGAGCCTTGCTGCTCCGGTTCCTGCGTCGCCCGCCACGGGGCATCCCCGTCCGGGCGCGGACATCAGCAGGGCCGATGCCCGGGGCAACAGCGTTGCCCGAGGTCAGAAGACCGTACCGGAACTACTCGGCGGCAGCTTCGGTCTCGGCAGCCTTCTGCATGGCTTCTTCGGCGTTGGCTTCCACGGCGGCGCCGTCCTTCATCTGGGCTTCGCCTTCCTGGCAGGCTTCGGAGAAAGCCGTCACGAACAGCTTGATGGCGCGGATGGCGTCATCGTTGCCGGGGATGATGTAGTCGATGACATCGGGATCGCAGTTGGTGTCGGTCACGGCCACGATCGGGATGCCCAGCTTGCGGCATTCCTTCACGGCGATGTCTTCGCGATGGGGGTCGATGATGAAAGCCAGCTGGGGCAGGCGATCCATGTTCTTGATACCGCCCAGGGTCTGTTCCAGCTTCTGCATTTCGCGTTCCAGCAGCAGGATTTCCTTCTTCTGGTAACGGTTGATGCTGCCGTCGGCGAACATGCCTTCCAGCTTCTTCAGGCGTTCCACGCTCTTCTGGATGGTGACGAAGTTGGTCAGGGTGCCGCCCATCCAGCGGTTGGTCACGTAGTACTGGTTGGCCTTGGTGGCTTCGGTGGCCACGGCTTCCTGGGCCTGGCGCTTGGTACCGATGAACAGCACCTTGCCGCCGTTGGCCACGGTGTCGACCACCTTGTCATAGGCCACGCGGAACAGCTTCACGGTCTGCTGCAGGTCGATGATATGGATGCCATTGCGGGCGCCGAAGATGTAAGGACGCATCTTGGGGTTCCAACGACGGGTCTGGTGACCGAAATGCACGCCGGTTTCCAGCATCTGCTTCATGCTGACGTAAGCCATTTTTCAATCCTCCAAAAGGGTTGTGATCTTCCACACCGGCCCAGACCCTGCAACCCGGCCTGCCGCCGCCCCCGGCCCCATGACCGGAAGACAACGAAAAATGCGCCGTAGCGCATTGCCGGGCACCCCGGGCCGCTGCCGGAGTGTGCTTCGATGAACGAGCTTCCATAGACCAAAAGCCCGCAAATGGCAAGCCCCGACGGCAACAAGGCGCTTCTTTCCCCGCCGGCGGAGCCGTCTTCCCGCCGCAGCCGTCCCGTTGCGGACGTATGGCAGGGCCGAAGGAGCGGCGCCCGCCGTCCCTGTTCCATTCCCGTGGCAGACAGCGCCCCCCGGCGAAGCCCCGCTGCGATCACCGCCGGGCCCCTGCCGCAGGGCTGTCATGAGGCGAGGCACCGCGATACGTCCCCTGCCGCGACGCACGCCCGTCTTTTCCCGGGCGACCGGCGTAGACCGGCAGCCGTCGTGCCCGGCACAGCGGCAAAGGCCCTTTCCGGCGGCTCTGCCCGGAAGCTCCGGCAGTCGGCATTTTTCCTGGCGCGTCCTCCCATGTGCCGTCTGATGCGTCCGAACACTCCGGCACATTGCA
>NZ_JBNPNC010000033.1:0-31130 GCF_050314315.1 Desulfovibrio sp. SGI.102
CCAAAAAGGTTTCCCTCTCCCCCTCGCGTCATCATCCCACAAAAAGCTATCGCCTATTTCAAGCCAAGATCGCGGAGCAGGTTGCTGACGGCCATGTGGCCCATGGTGGCCACGGCGCCGCTGGTGGAGGACGAGCAGTGGGAGCCCATGACCAAGTTGTCCAAGGCGTACCAGCGGGCATCCTGCGGCGGCTCCTGTTCGAAGACGTCCAGACCGGCGCCGTAGATGCGTTTCTGCTCCAGGGCCTCCAGCAGGGCGGGGCCGTCCACCAGCTCGCCGCGAGCGGTGTTGATGAGGATGGCGGTGGGCTTCATGAGGGCCAGACGCGGGGCATCCACCAGGTGGCGGGTGCTGTCGTCGAGGCTGGTGTGCAGGCTGATGAAGTCGGCTTCGCGGAAGATGCGTTCCAGATCGGCGCGCTCCACATGGTTCTCGCTGGCCCAGGCGTCGTCCCAGACGATGTCGTGGCCCAGCACCTTCATGCCGAAGCCCGCGCCGCAGCGGCGGGCCACCCGTTTGCCGATGGCGCCCAGGCCGATGATGCCCACGGTCTTGCCGTACAGGTCGATGCCGGTGATCTTGCTCCAGTCCCGTTCACGGCAGCGGCGGTCGATGAGGGCCACCTTGCGGGCCACGCCCAGCATGAGGGCCAGGGCGTAGTCGGCCACGGCCTCGCTGTTGGCGCCCACGGTGCGGGAGACCTTGATGCCGCGGGCCTCGCAGGCGGCAAGGTCGATATTGTCCAGGCCCACGCCGTACTTGGCGATGGCCCGCAGACGGGGCGCGGCGGCCAGCACCGTGGCATCGACGGGGTCCACGCCCACGATCAGGCCGTCGCAGTCGGCCAGTTTTTCGCACATCCGGTCGGCGGAGAGGATGCCGCCGGTATCGTTGCGCACGACGTCCAGCCCCGCATCGCGGAGGATGTCGAAGAGTTCGGGATTGTTCTTGCCGAAGGATCGCGGGGTGGCGAGGACTTTCATGACGGGGCTCCTTGTAGGGAAAGGTGTGCGGTGGGGCAGGCGTTCCTTGCCCGCAGGATGCCCGGCGGAAAAGGGCCGGGCAGGCCGGGGAAGAGCCGTTCATGCCCTTCTGGATGCGCTGTGCGGGCCGAGCCGTTTTTGCGCGGGCGGCAGGGGCCTGCGTCCTGAACCTAGCCCAGCAGGCGGATTTGTCAACGTCGGACGCGGTCGCGGGCAGGTGCCCGTTTTCCTTTGCCTTGCGGGCGTCTGCCGTGTACAATGCGCGAAAAAAATGCAACGCAGGTGACTATGAGCATTCTTCAGGACAATACTTCTTCCGCCGCCATGGAGCGGCTGGGTTCCGTGGTCGACCGTCTTTGCCATCCCGAATCCCTGGACAAGGTCTGGCATTGTTCGGCCCGCGGCATGGCCATGCCTTCCCTGGACAGGCTGAACGAGATCATGGATCGCCTGCGGGCCGCCCTGTTCCCCGGCTATTTCGGGGCCGCGCGCGTCTGGCGGGAATCCATGCGCCATCATCTGGCCGCCAATCTGGACAGCGTCTACCGTCTGCTGGCCGAGCAGATCCAGCGCGGCATCTCCTTCTCCTGCAAGGGCGAGGGCGAAGGCTGCCAGAACTGTGAGCGCAACAGCCGCGAGCTGGCGCTGGCCTTCATGGACAAGCTGCCGGACATCCGCCACAAGCTGGCCGGGGATGCCCAGGCGGGCTACGAGGGCGACCCCGCGGCCACCAGCCCCGGCGAGACCATCTTCTGCTATCCCTCCATGTACACCATGGTGCATCACCGCATCGCCCATGAGCTGTACAGCCTCAAGGTGCCGCTGATCCCGCGCATCATCTCCGAGATGGCCCACTCCCGTACGGGCATCGACATCCATCCCGGGGCCACCATCGGCAACGACTTTTTCATCGACCACGGCACGGGCGTGGTCATCGGCGAGACCTGCATCATCGGCAACAGCTGCCGTCTTTACCAGGGCGTGACCCTGGGGGCGCTCTCCTTCCCCAAGAATGCCGACGGGACCCTGACCAAGGGCATCCCGCGCCATCCCATCCTGGAAGACAAGGTGACGGTCTACGCGGGCGCCACCATCCTGGGCCGCGTCACCGTGGGCCGGGGCGCGGTCATCGGCGGTAACGTCTGGATCACCGACGACGTACCTGCCGGGGCCAAGGTCACGCAGGAGCGTCCGTCATGAGGCCCGTGCGCAGGGGGCGCCTTTTCCTGCCGCTGCTCCTGCTGGCGGCGGTGATGCTGGCGGCCTGCCTGAGCGGCTGCGGCACGGAGGTCAAGGCCAAGGGACAGATGATCGGCGGCGTCTCCATGGGACGCGGCCTGTAACAGCGAGGTCGGGATCATGCGTACTCTGGTACAGGGTGGTCTTGTGGTGCGCCATGACGGCGTGCGCAGGGCCGATGTCTTGTTGGAGGACGAGCGTATCGTGGAAGTGGGCGAAGGCCTTTCCGCTTCCGGCGCCTGCGTGGTGGACGCCACGGACTGCTATGTGCTGCCCGGTGGGGTGGACGCCCAGGTGCGTCCCGCCGGTGCGGGGCTGGGCGGTCTGGCCCGGGCCGCGCTTCTGGGCGGTACCACCAGCCTGGGCGTGCTGCCGCCGTGCGACGGCTCCACGCCGGTCACGGACGGCCTGCCCCTGGATGTGGTCGTGCACGCCGATGCCGCCGGAGAACTGCCGGATGCGGCGGCCTGCGCGGCCTTTCCCGCGTCGCTGCTGACGGCTGCCGATGCCTGCACGCGCCTGCGCGGTCTCAAGAGCCAGGGCATGCTGCCTCTGGCGGCCTGCGGTCTGGAGCCCGTGGTCAGGGGCATGCGTGCCCGTCTGGAAGCCGAAGGGCAGCGGGACGTGCAGATCTGGCCGCAGGTCTTCCCGGCCTATGCCGAAGAAACGGCCGTGCGTCTGGCGCTGACCCTGGCCCATGCGGCGGAAAGCCCGCTGTGTCTGGGCCCGGTCTCGTCGGCACGCGCCCTGACGGCGCTTTCCGGCGGGCATGATTGCGGCCGTATCCATGCCTGCACGGCGCCGCGCTATCTGCTGCTGGATGCCGCCAGCTATGGCGAGGGGGCGGCCGAGGGCCTGAAGTATGTCTGCATGCCGCCCCTGCGGGCCCCGCGTGACGGGCGCCTGCTGTGGGAAGCCCTTGCCCGCGGCCTGCTGGATCATGTGGTCTCCGCCCATGACGAGGTCAGCTATGCCCGCAAGTGGGCCACCGGCCGGGAATCGGTCTTTGCCTGCCCGCAGGGCATGCCCGGCGTGGAGACGCGCCTGCCCCTGCTGTTCTCGGAAGGCGTGCGCAAAAGCCGCCTGACCCTGCCGCGCTTCGTGGATGTGGCCTGCACCACGCCTGCCGCCCTGCTGGGCCTGGGCGAACGCAAGGGCCGTCTGGAAGCCGGTTTCGACGCCGACGTGGTGGTGCTGGATCCTGTCTGCTGCCGGGAGCTGAGCGTCCGCGGCCTGCATCAGGGCGACTATACGCCCTATGAAGGCCTTGAGGTGCAGGGCTGGCCGCGCCATGTCTGGGCGCGGGGCCGCCATGTGGTCACCGAAGGTGTCTGGAGCGGCCCGGAGCAGGGCAGCACCGGCCCGGCCGCCTGAGGAACGTTTTTGCCGGCGCGGCATCCCTGAGGGGGTGCCGCGCCTTTTTTGCTTTGGCGGCGCACTTGGCAGAGCGGGCCTTGCCGGGTATAAGAACGCTTCGCACCACTGTTGCGGAGCGCAGCCGGATGCCGCGCTGCCGCAGGCCAGGGAAGATGGCCCCGGCCGGTCGGGCGCATGCCCGGGGACCGGCCCCTGGGGGCCTGTCTTTTTTGCCGGTGCGCCGGGGCCCGCACTCCCACGGCGGCGCCGCTCCGGCTCGAAAGGAGGATGTATGCTGGAAAAGATTTTTGACCTCAAGGCCAACGGGACATCAGTCCGGCAGGAATTGCGTGCCGGACTGACAAGCTTCATGGCCATGTGCTACCTGATCTTCGTGGTGCCTTCCATGCTGGCCGATGCGGGCATGCCGCGCGAGAGCGCCGTGGCCGCCGTCATCTGGGTGACCATCGCCATCACCCTGCTCATGGGCCTGTGGGCGCGCTTCCCCGTGGGCGTGGCGCCCGGTCTGGGGATCACGGCCTTTTTTGCCTATTACGTCTGTGGCCCGGCCGGCTACAGCTGGCAGACGGGCCTGGGCGCCGTCTTCATCTCCGGCGTGTTCTTCATGCTGCTGACCGTGACCCGCGTGCGGCAAATGATCATCGACGCCGTGCCCATGGACCTGAAATACGCCATCGTGGTCGGCATCGGGGCCTTCATCGCCTTCATCGGCCTCAAGAACTGCGGCATCGTGGTGGCGGACCCCTCCACCTTCGTCACCCTGGGGCCCCTGACCAAGCCCGAAGCCCTGCTGGCCCTGGGCGGCCTGGCCCTGATGGCCATGCTCATGTGCCTGCGGGTGCCCGGCTCCATGATCATCGGCATCCTGACCGTCACCGTGGCCGGTGTGCTCTGCGGCGTGACCGCCATGCCGGAGCAGGCCTTTTCCGGCTTCAGCCTGCCCCTGCCCACCGAGACCTTCATGCAGATGGACCTCAAGGGCGCTCTGCATCACGGCCTGATCTCCATCATCTTCACCCTGACCATGGTGGACCTGTTCGACAACATGGGCGTGCTCATCGGCCTGGCGCGCAAGGCCGGCTTCATGGATGAGGATGGCCACATCCGCCATCTGGACAGGGCCCTGGTGACCGACTCCATCGGTACCATGTGCAGCGCCGTGCTGGGCGCCACCACGGCCACGTCCTATCTGGAATGCGCCGCCGGTGTGGCCGAAGGCGGCCGTACCGGCCTGACGGCCGTGACCATCGCGGGCCTGTTCCTGCTGGCTCTGTTCTTCACGCCGCTGGTGGCCATGGTGCCCGCCTATGCCACGGCCCCCGTGCTGGTGCTGGTGGGCGCCCTGATGATGCAGGAAGTGGTGCAGATCAAGTTCCGCGATCTGAGCGTGGCCATCCCGGCCTTCCTGACCATCATCGCCATGCCCCTGACCTTCAATATCGCTACGGGCTTCGGCTTCGGTTTCATCAGCTTCGTGGTGCTGCGCGTCCTGACCGGGCGCTGGCGCGAGGTGAGCCCCATCATGTACATTGTTGCCATCTGCTTTGCCGCCAACTTTGCGTTGCGCGGCTAGCAGGGCTGGACCATATCAACTCTCAAAGGATCAAGGCGGAATTATGTCTGGTAACACACAGCGTGAGATGCTGGGAAGCCGTCTGGGCTTCTTGCTGCTTTCGGCGGGCTGCGCCATCGGCCTCGGGAACGTCTGGCGTTTCCCCTACATCACCGGCGCGTATGGTGGCGCCATCTTCGTGGGTATCTATCTGCTCTGCCTGTTCGCTGTGGTGCCTACCATGATCATGGAATTCGCCGTGGGCCGTGCCGCCCGCCGCAATATGGGCCTGGCCTTCCACATCCTTGAGCCCAAGGGCAGCAAGTGGCACTGGGGCGGCAAGGTGGCCCTTATCGGCAGCTACCTGCTGATGATGTTCTACACCACGGTCACGGGCTGGATGCTCTATTACTGCTGGTACATGGCCAGCGGCGCCCTGAGCGGCCTGGATGCCGCCGGTGTGGGCAAGTTCTTCGGCGCCACCCTGGGCGACCCCGTGGCCCAGGTGGTGGGCATGACCCTGGTGGTGCTCATGGGCTGCGGCGTGTGCGCCATGGGCGTGCAGAAGGGCGTGGAGCGCGTGGTCAAGCTGATGATGCTGGGCCTGCTCTTCATCCTCATGGCCCTGGTCATCCGCTCCCTGACCCTGCCCGGCGCCGAGGCTGGCGTTTCCTTCTACCTGTCGCCCGATCCCTCCAAGCTGGAGAAGACCGGCCTGTTCCCGGTCATCAACGCGGCCATGAACCAGGCTTTCTTCACCCTGTCCGTGGGCATCGGCGCCATGTGCATCTTCGGCAGCTACCAGGGCAAGGACCGCTCCCTGACCGGTGAGGCCATGTGGATCATGGGCCTGGATACCTTCGTCGCCCTGATGGCCGGCCTGATCATCTTCCCGGCCTGTTTCGCCTTTGGCGTGGAGCCCGGCTCCGGCCCCGGTCTGGTCTTCGTGACCCTGCCCAACATCTTCAACGTCATGGCCGGCGGCCAGCTGTGGGGCACGCTGTTCTTCATCTTCATGAGCTTCGCGGCCCTCTCCACGGTCATCGCCGTGTTCGAGAACATCATCTCCTACAGCGCCGACGTGTGGGGCATGGAACGCCGCCGCGCCACCTGGCTGCATGCCGTGGGCATCTGGGTCTGCTCGCTGCCCTGTGCCCTGGGCTTCAACCTGCTGGCCGACTTCCAGCCCCTGGGCGCCGGCACCTGCGTGCTGGATCTGGAAGATTTCCTCATCAGCAACAACATCCTGCCCCTGGGCGGCCTGTTCTTCCTGCTCTTCTGCTGCCTGCGCCGCGGCTGGGGCTGGGACAACTTCATCGCCGAAGTGGACCAGGGCGTGGGCATGAAGTTCCCCCGCTGGCTGCGCGGCTATGTGACCTACGTCCTGCCCTGTCTGATCATCTTCGTGTTCGTCATGGGCTACGTGGACAAGTTCTGGAAGTAGGCGGGCCCGGCGGTCCGCAAGGGCCGCTCCCGCTGTCGGGACCGTTCCCCGCGCCGCATGGCGGCCTCCGGGGGGCGGTCCTGTCATGCACGGCCCGGAGCATGAGAGCTCCGGCCGCATCCACGGATCTTAGGCCGTCCGCGGGACGGCATCATCATGTCCTGCTCCCGGAAGATGACCCGGGCAGCGTCCCCGCAGCAGCCTGACGGCTGCACGCCTCCGGCCGGGGGCGGCGCGGACCGTAAAGGGCAGGGCGCCGGGCAGAGGCCTCCGGCTCTCTTCCCGTGCACAACGACACATGCCGACCCAGCGGCCGGCAGGGAGGTTTCATGTCTCAGTCCAGAGAGATGCTGAGCAGCCGTCTGGGCTTTCTGCTGCTTTCGGCGGGCTGCGCCATCGGGCTGGGGAACGTCTGGCGCTTCCCCTATATCACCGGTGCTTACGGCGGCGCGGTCTTCGTGGGCGTCTACCTGCTCTGCCTGCTGGCCGTCCTGCCGGTGATGATCATGGAATTCGCCGTGGGCCGTGCGTCCCGCAGCAACATGGGGCGGGCCCTGAAGGTCCTGCCGCCCGAGGGCACGCGCTGGCACATCTTCAGCAAGATCCCCCTGTGGGGCAGCTACCTGCTCTCCATGTTCTACACCACGGTCACGGGCTGGATGCTGGCCTATTGCTGGCACAGCTTTTCCGGCAATCTTTCCGGTCTGGACACCGCGGGCGTGGCGTCCTTTTTCGGCAGCACCCTGGCCAGCCCCTTCGAACAGGTGCTGGGCATGACCATCGTGGTGGGCGTGGGCTGCCTGATCTGCGCCATGGGCGTGCAGAAGGGCGTGGAGCGCGTGGTCAAGGTCATCATGGTGGGCCTGCTGGCCATCCTGGTGCTGCTGGTGGTCCGCAGCCTGACCCTGCCCGGTGCGGGCGCGGGCGTGAGCTTCTATCTGGCCCCGGACGTGGAGAAGATGCAGAGCGTGGGCTGGTACGCCGTGCTCAATGCGGCCATGACCCAGGCTTTCTTCACCCTGTCGGTGGGCATCGGCAACATGACCATTTTCGGCAGCTACCAGAGCAAGGACCGCTCCCTGACCGGTGAGGCCCTGTGGATCATGAGCCTGGACACCTTCGTGGCCATCATGGCGGGCCTGATCATCTTCCCGGCCTGTTTCGCCTTCAGTGTGGCGCCCAACAGCGGCCCGGGCCTGATCTTCATCACCCTGCCCAACATCTTCAACGCCATGGACGGCGGCATCCTCTGGGGCACGCTCTTCTTCGTGTTCATGAGCTGCGCGGCGCTCTCCACGGTCATCGGCGTGTTCGAGAACATCATCTCCTACAGCGTGGACGTCAGCGGCATGCCGCGTCGCCGGGCCTGCGCCGTGCATTTCGTCTGTCTGTGGCTGGCCTCGCTGCCCTGTGCGCTGGGCTTCAACCTGCTGGCCGACTTCCAGCCTCTGGGCCCCGGCACCTGCGTGCTGGATCTGGAAGACTTCCTGCTCAGCAACAACCTGTTGCCCTTCGGCTGCCTGCTCTTCCTGCTTTTCTGCAGCTGGCGGCGCGGCTGGGGCTGGGACAACTTCGTGGCCGAGGTCAACCAGGGCCAGGGGGTGCGTTTCCCGCGCTTCATGAAGTATTATCTGCGTTACGGCCTGCCCTGCATCATCCTGCTGGTCTTCGTCATGGGCTACGTGGACAAGTTCGGCAAATAATCTCCGGGTACTTGCCCTCGGCGCCGTGCCGGGGCATAGTGCAAGGGCCGCACGCTTGGGCGGCAATCCCGAAAAAGGAAGATCCATGAGTACTCTGCTGCAGAAATCCTCCAAGAAATCGCTGATCCGTGAATACGGCGAAGCCCTGCTGGTGGCGCTGGTCCTGGCGTTCGTCATCAGGACCTTCGTGGTCCAGGCCTACAAGATCCCCTCGGAATCCATGGTCGAGACCCTGCTGGTGGGCGACCACCTGCTGGCCAGTAAGTTCGCCTACGGCATCAAGATCCCCTTCACCCACAGCTACATCTACCGTGGCGACGATCCCGCCTACGGTGACATCATCATCTTCGAATACCCCAACGATCCCTCGGTGGACTACATCAAGCGCGTCATCGGCCTGCCCGGCGACGTCATCACCGTGCGTGACAAGCGTCTTTACCGCAACGGCATGCCCGTGGAAGAAAAGTACATCCGCTACGAGCAGCCCAACATCATCGAGCCCATCCGCGACAACTTCGGGCCCGTGACCGTGCCGCCGGACAAGTACTTCGTCATGGGCGACAACCGCGACAATTCGCTGGACTCCCGCTTCTGGGGCTTTGTGGATCGCGGTGCCATCCAGGCCAAGGCCTGGCGCATCTACTGGTCCTGGGACGACAAGGACAACAGCCCGCGCTGGAGCCGTATCGGCAAGGCCGTCCGCTAGGGCGCGGGACCGGGGAGATCCTGTTGCGGGAAGAGGCATCGTACCGGCAGCGGAAGGACGCTCCTTTCCCGGCCGTGGCCTCTTTCCCGTGCATATTGCCGGAAGGGCATGACGGGTACGATCCCTGCCGTGTCCTGCGGGCTTTTTCCATAGAAGCATGATCACAGGCGCTGTCGCAGATGCGGCAGCGCTTTTTTTACAGCCGCCGTACGGGCCGGAGCGACGGTCATCCCGTACGGGGATGGCCCTTTCCGCAGAGGGGCGACGGCGGCGCGGGGGAGGAGTATGGTCATACGATTGTACGGCGCCGGTCTGGAAGGGGTGGATGCCTTCCCGGTGGATGTGGAAGTGGACCTGGTGCGTCAGGGCCTGCCCGGCTTCACGCTGGTGGGCCTGGCCGAGGCGGCCGTGCGCGAGGCCCGGGAGCGGGTCTTTTCGGCCCTGCGGGCCTGCGGTTTTCGCCTGCCGCCCTCGCGCATCACCGTGAATCTGGCCCCGGCCGGACGCCGCAAGAGCGGGACCGCCTTCGACCTGCCCCTTGCCCTGGGCCTGCTGGCGGCCAGCGGGCAGATCCCCGTGGAAGCCCTGCAGGGCCGGGTCTTTGCCGGAGAGCTTTCCCTTTCCGGTGCGCTCCGGCCGGTGCCCGGCATGCTGCCCCTGGCCATCATGGCCCGGAAGCTGGGCCTCGCTTCCGTCATCCTGCCCCCAGACAACGGCGCCGAGGCGGCTGTGGTCCGGGACGTGGCGGTCTACACGCCCGCGCATCTTTCCCAGTGCGTGGCCTTTCTGCTGGGGCGGGAAGAGCTCGAAGCCCGGCAGCCCCTGCCCGCGCCTCCGGAGGATGCCGTCCTGTCCGGCATGGACTTCGCCGAGGTCCGCGGCCAGCAGGGCGCGCGGCGTGCGCTGGAAGTGGCGGCCGCCGGTGGGCACAACCTGCTCATGATCGGCCCGCCCGGCAGCGGCAAGACCATGCTGGCCCAGCGTTTGCCCACCATCCTGCCGCCCCTGGACTTTGAAGAAGCCCTGGAAGTCACCAAGGTCTACAGCGTGGCGGGCAAGCTGGCCCCCGGTCAGGGGCTGGTGCGCGTGCGGCCCTTCCGGGCGCCGCACCATACGGTCTCGGAAGTGGCCCTGGTGGGCGGCGGCCTGCATCCCCTGCCCGGTGAGGTGAGCCTGGCCCATCGCGGCGTGCTCTTCCTCGACGAGCTGCCCGAATTTCGCAAGAACGCGCTGGAAGTGCTGCGCCAGCCCCTGGAGGACGGCCGCGTGACCATCGCCCGAGCCGGGCAGAGCCTCACCTATCCGGCCGCCTGCATGCTGGTGGCCGCCATGAATCCCTGTCCCTGCGGCTACTACGGGGACCCCGACCACGAATGCACCTGCCGCCCCGACATCCTGCACCGGTACCGCAACCGGCTGTCCGGTCCGTTGCTGGACCGTATCGACGTCCACGTGGAGGTGCCTGCCGTGCCTTATGAGGACTTGCGCGGGGGTAGCCCTGCCGAAGACTCGTCCACCATCCGAAAACGCGTCCTGGCGGCCCGTGAGCGCCAAAATGACCGCTATGCCGGTACAGCCTGTCGTTGCAATGCCGATCTGGGCGGCTTTTTGCTGGAACGCTTCTGTGCTCTCGATGCCTCCGGGCATGCGCTCATGGAACAGTCCGTACGTGCCCTGGGCCTCTCCGCCCGCGCCTACACCCGTGTGCTGCGTCTGGCCCGCACCATCGCCGACCTGGAGGGCAAGGACGCCATCGCTCCCGCCCATGTGGCCGAGGCCATCTCCCTGCGCGTGCTGGATCGCCCGCAGTAGGGGCGGAGAAGATTTGTGCGAGGGGGGCCTCCCCCTCGCGCTCCCCCTCCACGCCAAAAAACTTTATCAGGGCCTGTCCTCTGCCGGGAGGGGAAAAGAAAGTACAGGCCGCCCGGGCAGGCGAAGGGCTTTTCCCCGCACTCCAAAGTCCTTCAAAGTTCTCTTTCGCCCTCCCTTTAAAAATCGCTGCCCCGGAGCATTGAGCGAGACCTGTGGCTGTATAGGTGGCTCATGTGGCGGGATGTCTCCGTGATGCACAGCATGGTCTGGCGCGCTGTTCCCGCCGCTAGACTGCTGGGGTGTGGTATGGCGGACACCCTTTGGGCGACATTTCTGTTGTCGCTTCTCCTCCTTGCGTTTTTTTGCCCTGAACGAAGGAAGGCGCGTGGAGCGCGCCTTCCCATGAGCGGTTTTTGGGGGGAGGGGGAGTTTGAGGGGGAGGGCCCGCTTTTTACCGCAGGAAAAAGGGGCCCTCCCCCTCAAGCCAGCCAGCCCGGCAGATCATCAATAAAACAAAAACGGGCCGTCTCCTGAAGAGACGGCCCGTTTCGTATCGTGGGAGCTGTCGTTGACGCCGGGAAGCGAGGCACCGGTGCGGCGGGCACAGCTCCGAATGCGGCCTTTGTTGCCGCGCCCCGTCCCATGCTGCTCTGCTTTGAACGGAGGAAGGTGCGTAGGCGCCTTTCCAAGAGCGTCTGGGGAGGGGAGTTTGAGGAGAGGCCCGCTTGTTACCGCAGGCAAAAGGGGCCCTTCCTCCTCAACATATTCGTGCCTTAGGCCAGCACTTCCATGGTGGCCTGGGCGATCTGCAGTTCCTCGTTGGTGGGGATGATGAGGACCTTGATCTTGCTGTCGGGGGTGGAGATGGTGCGGGCACCGGGCTTGCGAGTGCCGTTTTCTTCCAGGTTCAGGCGCACGCCCAGTTCTTCCAGGCCTTCGCAGACCTTGGCGCGGACGATGTCGTCGTTTTCACCGATACCGGCGGTGAAGACCAGGGCATCGACCTTGCCGCCCAGCAGGAAGAAGTAGGCGCCCAGGGTCTTCTTGATGCTGCGGACCAGCATGTTGAGGGCCAGTTCGGCCTTCTTGTTGCCGTTCTCGATCTCCTTGTGCACGTCACGCATGTCGGTGAAGCCGCACAGGCCCAGCAGGCCGGACTTCTTGTTCATCAGGGTGTCCATTTCCTCGGGGGTCAGGCCCTTCTTTTCCATGATGAAGGGGACGATGGCCGGGTCGATGGAACCGCAGCGGGTGCCCATGATGAGGCCTTCCAGGGGGGTGAGGCCCATGCTGGTGTCAAAGCACTTGCCGTCTTTCACACAGCTCATGGAAGAGCCGTTGCCGAGGTGCATGGTGATGGAGCGCAGCTCGGACTGGGGCTTGCCCAGGTATTCGGCGGTCTTCTTGGCGATGTACTTGTGAGAGGTGCCGTGGAAGCCGTAGCGGCGGATGTGCATCTCTTCGTAGATCTCGTAGGGCAGGCCGTACATGTAGGCTTCCTGCGGCATGGCCATGCCGAATTCGGTGTCGAACACGGCCACGTTGGGCACGCCGGGGAAGAGCTTTTCGGCCACTTCGATGCCCATGAGGTTGGCGGGGTTGTGCAGGGGGCCCAGGGGGAAGCAGTCACGGATGATCTGCTTCACGTTTTCGTCCACCTTCACGGTCTCGGTGATGGATTCGCCGCCGTGCAGCACGCGGTGGCCGATGGCGTAGATCTCGCTCTTGTCCTTGATGACGCCCTTTTCAGGGTCGGTCAGCAGGGCGATGACCAGTTCCATGGCTTCCACGTGGGTGGGGAAGGCGCTTTCGCGCACGATCTTTTCTTCGTGGTCGCTGTCAGGAGCGATCTTGTGGGTCAGCTTGCCCATGCCCTGGCCGATGCGTTCGGCCAGACCGGAAGCCAGGACGGTCTCGGTGTCCATTTCCAGCAGCTGATATTTGCAGGAGGAAGAGCCAGCGTTGATAACCAGTACTTTCATGAGGATCCTCGTCAGGGGGGAATGGAGGGACGGAGCCTGGGCTCCGTCCCTGATATGGTGGTTGCGGACAGGATGCCGGGCGAGGCCGGCGCGTGTCCGTACTACTTCTGCTTTTCGGCAGCGGCCTGGATGGCGGTGATGGCCACGGTATTCACGATATCGGGCACGGTGCAGCCGCGGGACAGGTCGTTGACGGGCTTGTTGAGGCCCTGCAGGACAGGACCGATGGCCACGGCCTCAGCGGCACGCTGCACAGCCTTGTAGGTGTTGTTGCCGGTGTTGAGGTCGGGGAAGATGAAGACGGTCGCCTTGCCGGCCACCTTGCTGTTGGGCAGCTTGGTCTTGGCCACGGTGGGATCGATGGCGGCGTCGTACTGCAGGGGGCCTTCCAGGGAGAGCTCGGGAGCCTTTTCCTTGGCCAGGGCCGTGGCTTCCACCACCACATCCACGTCGGCACCCTTGCCGGACGTACCGGTGGAGTAGGAGAGCATGGCCACGCGGGGATCGATGCCGAAGACCTTGGCGGTATCGGCGGAGGCCACGGCGATCTCGGCCAGCTGCTGGGAGGTGGGGTTGGGGTTGACGGCGCAGTCACCGAAGACCAGCACGCGGTCCTTGAGGCACATCAGGAAGACCGAGGAGACCACGGAGTAGCCGGGCTTGGTCTTGATGAATTCGAAGGCGGGACGGATGGTGTGGGCGGTGGTGTTCACGGCACCGGAGACCATGCCGTCGGCGTCGTCCTTCTTGACCATCATGGTGGCGTAGTAGGTAGCGTCGCTCATGACGTCGCGGGCGCGTTCGATGGTCACGCCCTTGGCCTTGCGCAGTTCGGCATAGGTGGCGGCGTAGTCTTCGAACTTGGGCGAGGTGACGGGATCGATGATGGTGGCCTTGCTGATGTCGAGGTGCAGTTCGCGGGCCAGCTTGTTGATCTTGTCTTCATTGCCCAGCAGGATGATGTCAGCCACTTCGCGGCGCAGCAGGATGTCGGTGGCCTGCAGGATGCGGGGTTCCTCGCCTTCGGCCAGGACGATGCGCATCTTGTTGGCCTTGGCGCGCTCGATGAGGTTCAGTTCGAACATCATGGGCGTCATGCGGCCGGGTTTGGTCATGTTCAGGCGGGCGCTGATCTCCTTGCCGTTGACGTAGTGGTCATACAGGCCCAGCACGGTGTTGATCTTGCGGGTATCGGTGGGCTCGATGAGACCGTAGATCTCCTGCAGGGACATGAAGGCCTTGGAGGTGTGCTGTTCGGTCAGCAGCACGGGCAGGGGGGCACCGGTCCAGCCTTCGATGAGGCTGCTCACTTCGGCGCTGGGACGGATGCCGCCGGTCAGCAGCACGCCGGCGATGTCGGGCTTGCTGGAGGACAGGCGGGAGGCGATGGAGGCCAGCAGGATGTCGGTGCGGTCGCCGGGGGTCACGATGAGCTGGTCCTTGGCCAGGTAGTCCAGGAAGTTGTCCACGTGCATGGCGGCGATGAGGTAGTCGCCCACCAGGGCGTCGAGATGGGCCTCGCCGGAGAGCACTTCGGCGTTCAGGCCCTTCTGCAGGTCGCGCATGGTGGCGCGGCCCAGGGCAGGCTCGTCCGGGATGGCGTAGACCAGGCCGGGCTTGTCGTCAGCGGCAAAGATGTCGCTCAGGTCGTCGGCTTCGGCGCGGGTCAGGCTGGAGCGGTTGACGATGGTGGCGATGACGTCCAGGGAGTAGGGGGCCATGGAGTCGCGGGTCACCAGCAGGGAGTCGCGCACTTCTTCGGCACTCTTGCCTTCACCGCTGGTGATGAGCATCACGGGGCAGCCCAGGTTGAAGGCGATCTCGGCGTTCAGTTCGAATTCGAAGACCGGGTCCTTGCCCAGGAAGTCGGTGCCCACGCAGAGCACGAAGTCGTGCTGGCTCTGCAGTTCCTTGAACTTCTGGATGATGTTCTCGATGACCAGGTTGCGGTCGCCCTGATTGATGATGGTGCGCACTTCCTGGTAGGTGTAGGCGAAGGTGTCGCAGTAGTCCTGCTTGAGCTTGAAGTGTTCCAGCAGCAGGTTGATGTCCGGGGCGCGGTCATCCTGCTGGGGTTCATTGATGATGGGGCGGAAAATGGCCGCATCCTGCATGTTGCGGCTCAGGATGGACATGGTGCCCAGGGCGATGGTGCGCTTGCCGGTGCGCGGGCCCGTGGCGGTAAGGTATAGGGCGCGATGCATGGTTTCCTCCAGGACGGGGCGCTGGCCCCGGTGAATCGATGCCGTTATGTTTGAAGTTTCGCGAGCCGGAAACTTCCCGAGCGCGGGTTGGCTGGTGGCGCGCTGCGCGCCGCGGCCCGAGGGCCACTGCCCTTGCGGGCGGAAATATGATGTTGCGCCATGCGGGTCTGCCGTCCCGGCATGGGCGCGTCCTTGCCGGCGGGCCGGAGGACGCCGGGGCTCGACCCACGCTCCAGATAATGGGGGCGCGGCCGTTGCGGCCGCGCCCCTTCATTCATTCAGCGTATGCCGGCTTAGTTTTCGCTGCCGGGATGAGGCAGGCTGGCCAGCTGCTTGTACAGAGCGTGACGCTCGTTGTAGGCCTTGTCCAGTTCAGCCTTGAGCTGCTTGGACACTTCGGGATCCTTCTTGTCCAGAGCGGCGAAACGGGTTTCGCCGGCCAGGAAGGCCTGCAGTTCGCCGTTGGGATCCTTGGTGTAGTCCAGCTGGAAGGGATTCTTGCCTTCCTTGGCCAGTTCGGGGTTGAAGCGGTACAGGGGCCAGTAGCCGGTCTGCACGGCCAGCTTTTCTTCTTCCTGGCTCTTGCCCATGCCCTTGCGGATACCCTGGTTGATGCAGGGAGCGTAGGCGATGATCAGCGAGGGGCCCTTGTAGGCTTCGGCTTCGCGGAAGGCCTTGAGCACCTGCTGCTTGTCGGCGCCCATGGCGATGGAGGCCACGTACACATAGCCGTAGCTCATGGCCATGCGGCCCAGGTCCTTCTTGCCGATGCGCTTGCCGGCAGCGGCGAACTGAGCGATGGCGCCCAGAGGAGTGGACTTGGAGGCCTGACCGCCGGTGTTGGAGTACACTTCGGTATCCATCACCAGGACGTTGATGTCGTCGCCGGAAGCCAGAACGTGGTCCAGACCGCCGTAACCGATGTCGTAGGCCCAGCCGTCACCACCGAAGATCCACACGCTCTTCTTGGTGAAGAGGTCGCCCATATCCCACAGCTTGTGGGCCAGAGCGTGGTTGGCTTCGGACAGGCTGTCCAGGTTGTCCAGGATCTCTTCGCCGAACTTGCGGGAGCCTTCGGCGTCTTCCATGTTGTCCAGCCAGCCCTGCAGGGAGGCCTTCAGTTCGTCGTCGATGCCTTCGGTGGCCAGGGCTTCCTTGACAGCCAGGGCCAGGGCGCCGCGGCGCTGCTTGTAGCCCAGACCGATACCGCAGCCGAATTCGGCGGCGTCTTCAAAGAGGCTGTTGCCCCAGGCGGGACCGAAGCCGTCCTTGTTGGTGGTGTAGGGCGTGGTGGGGGAAGAAGCACCCCAGATGGAGGAGCAACCGGTGGCGTTGGCGATCAGCATGCGTTCGCCGAACAGCTGGGTGAGCACCTTGACGTAGGGGGTTTCACCGCAGCCGGCGCAGGCGCCGGAGAACTCATGCAGGGGCTGCTGCAGCTGGGAACCCTTGACGGTGTCGCGAGCCATCAGGTCGTCCTTGATGGAGACGTTGGCTTCGGCGAAGGCCAGGTTGGCCACCTGGGCGTCGATCTGGGTATCCAGGGGCTTCATGGTCAGGGCGCGCTTTTCAGTCTTGGTGGGGCAGACTTCCACGCAGGAGCCGCAGCCCAGGCAGTCTTCGGCGTACACCTGCATGCGGAACTTCATGCCGGTCAGTTCCTTGCCCTTGGCAGGCACGGTCACGAAGCTTTCGGGAGCGCCGGCCAGTTCTTCGTCATTGGCGACCACGGGGCGGATGGCGGCGTGGGGGCACACGAAGGAGCACTGGCAGCACTGGATGCAGTTGTCGGCCACCCATTCGGGCACGTTGATGGCCACACCGCGCTTTTCACAGGCAGCGGTGCCCAGAGGCATGATGCCGGCGGGTTCCATGGCGGACACGGGCAGCTTGTCGCCGCGCTGGGCCAGGATGGGACGCACCACACCGGCGATGTAGTCGTCGTCGCCGCAATGGCAGACTTCGGCACCTTCGGTGGCGTCAGCCCAGGATTCGGGGTACTTGATCTCGACCAGGGCGTCCATGCCCTTGTCCACGGCGGCGATGTTCATGTTGACGATCTTGTCGCCCTTCATGCCGTAGGTCTTCTTGATGGATTCCTTCAGCAGGGCCACGGCCTTGTCGAAGTCGATCACGTTGGCCAGCTTGAAGAAAGCGGTCTGCATGATCATGTTGATGCGGCCGCCCAGACCCACTTCCTGGGCCACGGCAACGGCGTCAACGTTGAAGAACTTCAGGTGCTTGCGGGCGATGGTGCGCTTCATGGAAGCAGGCAGGTGCTTTTCCATGTCTTCCAGCGACCAGTTGGAGTTCAGCACGAAGGTACCGCCGTCCTTGATGCCGTCCAGGATGTCGTACTGGGTGACATAGGCGGCCTTGTGGCAGGCGATGTAGTCCGCCTGGGTGATGAGGTAGGAAGACTGGATGGGGCTCTTGCCGAAGCGCAGGTGGGACACGGTGAAGCCACCGGACTTCTTGGAGTCGTAAGCGAAGTAGGCCTGAGCGTACATGTCGGTGTTGTCACCGATGATCTTGACGGCCTGCTTGTTGGCACCCACGGTACCGTCGGCGCCCAGACCGAAGAACTTGCACTGCACGGTGCCGGCGGGCACGGTGTCGATCTCTTCTTCAACGTCGAGGCTCAGGTTGGTCACGTCGTCGTGGATGCCCACGGTGAAGTGGTTCTTGGGAGCCAGGCCCAGCATGTTGTCGAACACGGCCTTGGCCATGCCGGGGGTGAAGTCCTTGGAGCCCAGACCGTAACGGCCGCCCACGATGGTGGGAGCTTCGCCCTTTTCCATGAAGGCAGTGCACACGTCCTGGTACAGGGGCTCGCCCAGGGAACCGGGTTCCTTGGTGCGGTCGAGGACGGTGATGGTGGTGGCGGTGGCGGGGATGGCCTGCAGCAGGTGTTCGGCCGAGAAGGGACGGAACAGATGCACTTTCACCAGACCCACGCGCTGGCCGCGTTCGTTCAGGTAGTTGACGGTTTCCTGGATGACTTCACAGGAGGAGCCCATGCTGATGATCACGCGGTCGGCTTCGGGATGGCCCACGTAGTCGAACAGGCGATGCTTGCGGCCGGTGATGGCGGCCACTTTCTTCATGTTTTCCAGCACGATGCCGGGCACGGCGTCATAGTACAGGTTGCTGGCTTCGCGGTTCTGGAAGAAGATGTCGGGGTTCTGGGCGGTGCCGCGGATATGGGGATGTTCCGGGTTCATGGCATTGGCGCGGAACTCTTCGACCTTGTCCCAGGGAACCAGCTTGCGGATGTCTTCGTAATCGATGGTCTCGATCTTCTGCACTTCGTGAGAGGTACGGAAACCGTCGAAGAAGTGGCAGAAGGGCACGCTGGCGTCAAGGGCGGACAGGTGGGCGACCAGGGCCATGTCCATGCATTCCTGCACCGAAGAGGAGCAGAGGAAGGCAAAACCGGTCTGGCGGCAGGCCATGACGTCCTGATGGTCACCGAAGATGGACAGAGCGTGGGAAGCCAGGGCACGGGCCGAAACATGGAAGACGCCGGGCAGCAGTTCGCCGGCGATCTTGTACATGTTGGGGATCATGAGCAGCAGGCCCTGGGAAGCGGTGTAGGTGCTGGTCAGAGAACCGGCAGCCAGCATACCGTGCACGGCACCGGCGGCACCGGCTTCGGACTGCATTTCACGCACGGTCACGGTCTGGCCCATCAGGTTCTTGCAACCCTTGGCAGCCATTTCGTCCATGACTTCGCCCATGACGGACGAAGGGGTAATGGGGTAAATGGCAGCCGTGTCCGACAGAGCGTAGGCAATATACGCGGTGGCGTTATTGCCGTCCATGGTTTTCATTTTCGCCATCTGTTCCTCCTTGCGCGTCTATCTTGGCGCGCATGTTTTTCCGGAATGGACACACCGGCAAGCGGTGGTCTTGTGCAAACAGAGAGGATCCATCGCATCATGCCGTGGCATGAGGCCGGAGCGGCCCGGGCGGAAGAAGCCCGAAAAAACGGCCGGGACCGTGCCTGTTCGCAATGGATGAGCCCTACCACAAAATTGTTTGTTTGAACAGTCTAATGTGGGCAGGCTGTGAAAAAAAATGCACAAGCATTTTTGCAAGAGAAACAAAGGAGTTAGAAAGATATTGAGCCGCTGCGGCCCCGCAGGACGCGTGACCGGCGCCTTTGTCTCTCTTCAGGCTGCCTACTAAAAAGGGCGACAAAAGGCAATAACGGAAAATACCATGAAATATGTCATGTGATCATAGCCCGCAAAACGGCGCTGCGCAAGGCTTTGGAGGTCCTCCCGGCAGGGCTTGGGAAGGGGCGGTGCCCTGCCGGTCATGGCACCTTGCTGCGGCAGGCTGCTGACCGGGAAAGCGCAGGGAAGGGAGGCGGGCGAAGAGGCCGTTCCCCGGCCTTCAGGGGCGGTCGGCCGGGTGCCCGGGGCGACTGCCGCCGTGCCGGACAGGGGCCCGCCGGCAGGCCATGAAAAAAGGGGCCCCCTGACGGGCGCCCCTTGAACAGGTCACAAGGACAAACAGCTAGATCTTGCCGCCGGTCTTGAGCACGGCCTGCATGCCGCCGGCGGCGTTGACCACGTCGGTGATGCCGTTGCGGGCCAGGATCAGCACGCTGTCATAGGCGCGCAGACCGGTGTTGCAGATGATGGCCACAGGACGGTCCTTGGGCACTTCGTTGACCCGGCTGGGCATCTCTTCCAGAGAGATGGAGTGCCATTCGGGATGGACGGCCTGCACGGCCTGACCGGCCTTGGCGGGACGGGCGTCGATGAAGAAGATGTTGTTCTCGGCGCGCTTTTCCCACAGCGCCATGAACTCTTCGGAGGTGATGGGCTTCACACGGCCGGCCAGCACGTTGTCGGCCACGTTGGCCACCACGTTGACCACGTCCATGGCGGAGGCGAAAGGCGGCGCGTAGGAGATCTCCAGGTTGGAGATGTCTTCCACGGTGGGCTTGCCATACTGCAGCACGGCGGCCACGGCGTCGATGCGGGCCTTGAGGGCGTCACCGGCGGTGCAGGCGCCCTGGATGCCCAGCACGCGGCGGTCGCTCTTGTCCACCACCAGTTCCAGGCTCATCATGTTCTTTTCGGGATAGAAGTGGGCGCGGTCCAGCTGTTCCACGGCCACGGAGATGGCGTCATAGCCTTCCTTGCGGGCGCGTTCCACAGTGAGGCCGGCGCCGCAGAAGGACATGTCGAACAGTTTCACGGCCCAGGTGCCCACGAAGCCGGGGAAGCTGGCATCGCCGCCGGCCAGGTTGGTGCCGATGACGCGGCCCTGGCGGTTAGCCATGCTGCCCAGGGGCAGGTAGCCCAGCTTGCCGGTGATGAGGTTCTTGATGGCCACGCAGTCGCCGCCGGCATAGATGTCGGGGTCGCTGGTCTGCATCTTTTCATTGACCACGATGGCGCCGAAGGGGGCCACTTCCAGACCGGCATCCTTGGCCAGCTGGCCGTTGGGCAGGAAACCGGCGGCAAAGATCACCAGCTGGGCGGGCAGTTCGCGCTTGTCGGTGATGACCTTGCACACGGCGCCGTCCTTGCCTTCCAGCTTGACGACCTTTTCAGAGGTGTAGACGGACAGGCCGTGGGCCTCGCAGTCGTGGGCGGCCATCTTGCCCATGTTGTGGGAGAGCACGCCGGGCAGCATCTGGTCCATCATTTCCACCACGCTGACCTTGACGCCCCACATGTCGGACAGGGCCACGGCAGCTTCCAGACCGATGAAACCGCCGCCCACGATGACGGCCTCGTTGACCTGGCCGTGTTCGCAGGCTTTGCGGATGACGTCGGCGGCTTCCAGACGGGTGAGGGTCAGGACGTTCTTCAGGTCGTGACCTTCCACCGGAGGCATGCGCGGGGTGGCACCGGTGGCCAGCACCAGCTTGTCGTAGGGCAGCTTTTCTTCCTCGCCGGTGACCACGTTGCGCACCAGCAGGGTCTTGGCGGCGCGGTCGATGGCCATGGCGCGGGTCTGGTTGCGCACGGTGATGCCTTTCATGGTACGGAAGAATTCGGGGTCACGCACGGTGTGGTAGGGCGTGGCGCGCAGGTCGTCGAGGTTGTTGACCTCGCCGGACACATAATAGGGGATGCCGCAGCCGCCGTAGGAGATGAAGAGGTTTTCATCCACCAGGGTGATCTCGGCGTCGGGCATCAGGCGCTTGCAGCGGCAGGCAGCCTTGGGACCCAGGGCAACGCCGCCGATAACCAGGATTTTCTGTGCCATGATAGACTCTCCTTGTAGAGCATTTGGCGTTTGAAACGCCGGGCGTCTCAAACTTTGTGCCGTCCGGGGACGAGGTCTCTCGCCCGGACACGGGCGGCCGCGGGCGCGGTCGCCGGAGCATGACGCTGTTGTTGGTCGGGCCTCGGGCGGCGACCCTGCGGTCACCGGACGGGGACAGGATACCTGTCCCTAGCGGCCCCGATACTGCCGGGCGTCTCCCACCCGGACGGTGATCTTTTCCCTGTCCATGAACTCCAGCAGGGCGATGAGGTACTTGCGCGAAAGGCCCAGGATCTCCTTGAGGCCGCCCACGTCCAGATCCTCATGGTCGCTGAACCACAGGCGCACCTTGTCCAGGATCTCTTCCACGGCCTCGTTGCCGTAGTAGAGGCCGTCCTTGACGCGCACCAGCTTCTTCTGTTCGCACAGCAGGCGCAGGACGGGCGCCGCCTCCTTGCTGCTCACGCCCAGCTCCTCGAGCACGTCCTTGAGGTTGGGCGGGGTCAGGCCCGCGCTGGTGTGGGCCTCCAGCAGCTTGCGGCTCAGGCCCTCCTGGTCGGAAGCCAGCGTGATCTTGTGGCTGGCCAGGCGCAGGCCGTCGCCTTCGGCCACCAGCAGGCCCTTTTTCTGGGCCGCTTCCAGCACGCGCGCCACCAGACGCTGGGGCAGCTTGTCGCTCCAGCCGGCGCACAGGGCGCCGCTGGGCAGCGAGGGCTTGAGCGGGTTCTTGGCGTGCAGGGCGGCGGCCCTGTCCAGGCAGGCGCGGATCAGGGCCTCGAAATGCAGGCTGGCGATCCACATGCGGCCTTCCTTGTGCCAGCAGATGGCCTCGCCCTGGGAAGACAGCTGGACCAGCTGCTTCTGCAGGGCCGCGGCGCTCTGGCCGGTGAGGGCCTGCAGCTGGCTGTGGCTGGCGCCCGCGCTGCCGCTGAGGCTCAGGGCCGCCCTGGTGAGGTCGAGGCCGGAGTGGGCCGTGATGTATTCGGGTGCGGCCAGTTCGGGCAGACGGGCCAGCAGGTCGAGCTTGTTCGGGAAATCCGGGTCCTTGCGGCGCAGCAGGGGCGGCAGGGGGCTGACGATGGTGCCGCCGGCCACGGTGCGCAGGGGCGAGTAGGCGCGCAGCACGCAATGGTCGCCGAACACGCCCACCATATCGCTGGAGAAGCGCAGTTCGGCCAGGCAGGAATCGCCGGGGGCCAGGCGGTCACGGTCGAAGAAGACCACCCGGGCCGCGCATTCCTGCGTGGCGTGGTGGAAGTGGACCTCGGTACGCTGGCGCAGGGGCCGCGGCGCGGACTTGAGGCACTGCAGACGCACCAGCCAGCGGCGGGAGGGGAAAAGGGTGTCGGGACGGCAGAGGGTGTTGCCGCGATGGATGTCCGTCACTTCCAGGCCCTGCACGTTGACGGCGCAGCGCTCGCCGGCGCGGACCATCTCCACGCTGCTGCCGTGGCGCTGCAGGCTGCGGGCGCGGGTGGGCAGGGCGCCGGGCATGAAGCAGAGTTCGTCCCCTTCGCTGACCGCGCCGGAAATGACCGTGCCCGTGATGACCGTGCCGTGCCCCTTGAGGGTGAACACGCGGTCCACCGGCAGGCGGAAGATGTCGGAGCCGTGCCGGGGCGGCAGGCTGCTGGCGCAGGCCAGGATATGTTCGCGCAGGGCCGGGATGCCCTGGCCCGTGCTGGACGAGACGGGGAAGATGGGGGCGCCTTCCAGAAAAGTGCCCTGCAGGAAGGTGCGCACGTCTTCCTGGACCAGTTCCAGCCAGTCCGCGTCCACCATGTCCACCTTGGTCAGGGCCACGAAACCGTGCCGGATGCCCAGCAGGGAGCAGATCTCCAGATGTTCGCGGGTCTGGGGCATGACGCCTTCGTCGGCGGCGATGACCAGCATGACGAAGTCCACACCGGCGGCACCGGCCACCATGTTTTTGACGAAGCGTTCATGGCCGGGCACGTCCACGATGCCCAGACGCTCGCCACCCGGCATGGGGACCCAGGCGAAGCCCAGTTCGATGGTGATGCCGCGCCGCTTCTCTTCTTCCAGACGGTCACAGTCGATGCCCGTCAGCGCGCGGACCAGAGATGTCTTGCCGTGGTCGATGTGACCGGCGGTACCCAGGATCAGAGCCATTCTACCCCCAGAAAAAACACAGGAGCCCCGCCGGAAACGCCTTGCGGCGGCCCGGTGAGGGGGACTGTCCCGTGTACGGAACTGGTTTTCAGTGTACGCCAGAGAGCGGGGCTTTGCAAACGGCTGCGGCGGACGACCGGAGAAGTTTCAGGCCTCCAGTACTCTGGTGAAAAATATCACAATTAGAGCCATAGTACGATTTTGTTCAAAAATAATCATCAAATACAGATCATTATGAACAGCGTCCTGGCTATGCCCTGTTTACCGGAGAACGAGTGCCGCCGGCAAACAAATACAAGAAAAAAATAAGGGGAATGTCCGAAGGGCCCTGGCGGGGGCAGGAAGGGCAGCTCCGCAAGGGCCGGGGACGGAAGAAAAGTTTTTTTGCCGTCCGTTCCGTACGGCAAAGCCTTTTGTTCACAAGGCTGCACGGTCTGCGGGGCACACAGCGGTGCCCCGCGGAAGTCCCGTTAATCCGGCAACTGCTCCAGCCATTGCTGGGTGGCGTCGATGAGCTTGCGGGGCGTGGAAGCCCCGGCGGTGAGGCCCACGCGCCCCTTGCCGGCAAAGTCTTCGGCCCGCAGTTCTTCGGCCTGTTCGATATGATAGGTGCTGATGCCGCTCTGGGCCGCCAGATCGGCCAGACGGCGGGTGTTGCCGCTCTGGCGGCCGCCCACCACCACCATGGCATCCACCTGGGCAGCGATGCTGCGGGCCTCTTCCTGGCGTTCGCGGGTGGCATCACAGATGGTGGCCAGCACCTTGAGCCGGGGCAGGCGGTCGCGCAGTTCCTTTTCCAGCTGTTCGAAGACGGAGCGGTCCTGGGTGGTCTGGGAGGCCAGCACATAAGAACGTTCCGGGTCCACATGCAGGGCGGCCAGTTCGTCACGGCTGCCGAACACATGGGCCGGTCCGTGGGCATAGGAGACAAGGCCGCGCACTTCGGGATGGTCGGCCTCACCGAAAAGCAGCAGCTCCTCGCCGTCACGGGTGGCACGTTCGATGGCCAGCTGGGCGCGCTTGACCTTGGGGCAGGTGGCGTCCACCACGTCGGCGCCGGTGGCGCGGACGGCCTCCTCCACCTGACGGGTGATGCCGTGGGCGCGGATGAGGACCCTGTCCGTGGCGTTGAGCTGGGAAGGATCCTGGGCGCAGAAGACCCCCAGGGCCTCATAGTCGGCCAGGACCTGCGGGTTGTGGATGATGGGGCCCAGAGTGCAGGTGCGGCCTTCGCAGGGCTGTTCCAGAGCGGTATCCAGTTTTTGCAGGGCCAGGCCGACCCCCATGCAGAAACCGGCGGTCTTGGCGCGGATGACGTCCATAGTTCTCTCCCGGAAAAGATTCTTTGCGGCAGTGTTCCGTGAGAGGGAGGCCCTGTCAAGGGGAAGGGGCGCTCGCGCTGTGCGGGAATCGCCGCCGGATGGCGGATGCTGCCTGGCATCCGGGCGGGTCCGCCTGCGCGGCACGGCACCTTCGGCACACACCGTCCTATCGACACGCTCGATATACGGGAAAGGGGCAGAGCCTGTGAGCAGGTGCGTCTGTGATTGCACGGGGATACAGGACGCCTGCCTGTGGGGGACGGGGCAGGCAGGGGAAATCCCGTCCGGCAGGCGGCGGATGGCTCCCCGGCTGGAGAGGAGATGAAGAAGGCTGTCCAGGAAGGCAAAGGAAAGCGCGGGGGAGAGAAGACCGGAACTCCCCGTCGAGCGTCCTGTGCGGAGCACGGGACGCCGTGAGCGGTTTTTGAAGGATGGGGGAGTTTGAGGGGGAAGGGGACTTTTTTCCGCTGGAAAAAGTCCCCTTTCTCCTCAACAGATCTTGCCGTTTATTCCGGCAAAAAGCGGTCCATCAGCTCGTGCAGACCTTCCCAGGACGTGCAGCGGCAGAGCTCGAGGCGCAGGGCCTTGACGCCGGGCAGGCTGCGCACATAGCGGGGCACCACGCTGCGCATCTTCCAGAGGGCGGCGCGACCGGGACAGAGTTCCTGGGCCAGTTCCATGTGGCGCAGGACCATGGCCCGCAGGGCGGCCGGTGAGGGGGGCTGGGGCTCCTCGCCCCGGCAAAGGTGGAGGTGGTCGTCGAAGATGGCCGGGCCGTGCATGGCGCCCCGGGCGTACATGACCGTATCCACGCCGGTCTGCTCCAGCACGCGCAGGCCGTCCCGGGCGCTGAACAGGTCGCCGCTGGCGATGAGGGGGATGTCCAGGGCTTGCTTGAGCTCGGCCAGCACCTCGTGGGCGGCCTCGCCGCCGAAGCCCTGGCGCGCCGTACGCGGGTGCAGGGTGATCCAGCCCGCGCCCAGATCCTGGAGGCGCAGGGAAAGGTCGCGCCAGACATGCCTTTGGCTGTCCAGGCCCAGACGGATCTTGAAGCCCACCCGTCCGGGACCGGCGGCCTGGAGCATGGCGCGGGCCACTTCGAGGGCATTGGGCACATCGCCCAGCATGGCGGCCCCGGCCCCCTGTTTGAGAACCTTGGCCACCGAGCAGCCCATGTTGAGGTCGAACCAGCCGTAGCCCACGTCGCGGAGCATCTCCACGGCCCGTTGCAGGAAGGAGGCCTCGGCGCCGAAAAGCTGGACCACCAGCGGCTGGTCCTCGGGCAGGCTCTGCAACAGCTCGCCGGTGCCGGGGCTGCGGTAGACAAGGCCCTTGGCGCTGACCATCTCGGTCACGCAGACCGCCGCGCCGTACTGGCGGCAGAGCAGGCGGAAGGGCAGGTCGCTGTAGCCGGCCAGGGGCGCCAGCCAGGGGTGCTCCCGGTCGAAGGGCAGGCTGTCGGGGGTGGCCGGGGATTGCGGCAGGAAAAACGCTTTGTGCATCATCAATGTTCCGTAGTGCGGGACGCAGGGTCTTCGGGTTGCATCTGTTGCAGGCGCTGCTGCGCCAGCTGGTCCACGCTGCGGGGGGCAGCGGCCGTGGGGCAGGCGGGACCGGGGCAGGATTCCTCGGGGCAGCCGGTGTGGCAGCAGATATGCCTGTTCAGCATGTCCACGCCGATGCGCAGGCCGTCGCCCAGGGTATCGGCCACAAAGCCGTCGCTCAGGCAGTCGATGACGCCCGTGCGGCCGAGGATGTCGCGCACGTTGCGGCTGCCCACCACCAGGACCACCGGCACACTGCGGGCATAGCAGCGTTCGAGGAACTGCTCAAGGGCATGGGCGCCGGAGGCATCCAGCCAGAACACGCGGGTCAGGTGCAGGACCACCAGACGGGGCGGCGTGTCGTCCTCTTCGTAGAGCTGGCGCTCCAGCTCATGGATGGCGCCGAAGAAGAGCGTGCCTTCGATGACGTAGACCACCAGGCCTTCGGGCATGTTGTCCGGGGCATAGCGCATGAGCGGGTCCGTGGCCCGCAGGCGGCGTACCCGGGGATGGGCCGCCTTGTAGATGAAGAGGGTCAGGGAGAGCAGCACGCCGATGAACACGGCCCGCTCCAGATCGAGGAGCAGGGTGGACGCGAAGGTGATGAGCAGCACCCAGCGGTCGATGCGCGTGGCCCGCAGGCAAAGGCGGATGGCCGGGATGTCGATCATGTTCACCGAGATGAGCAGCAGCACGCCCGCCAGGGCAGGCATGGGCAGCCAGCTGACCAGCGGCGCCATAACGAAGAGCATGGGCAGGGCCAGCAGGCCCGAAAAGACCGTGCCCATGCGGCTGCGCCCGCCGCTGGTGACCACCAGGGCGCTGCGGGTGAAGGAGCCGCAACCGGGGATGCCGGAGGTGAGGCCCGCGGCGATGTTGCCGAGGCCCTGGCCGATGAGTTCCTGGCTGCCGTCGAAGCGGTCGCCGCGGATGCCCGCCAGCTGCTTGCCGATGGCCAGGGATTCCACGGCGCCCAGCAGGGCGATGGCCAGCGCGGGCATGAACAGGTCGCGGATGGAGGCCATGTCGAAGGCCGGGGGCAGGGAAAGGGGCGGGACCACGCTGGGGATGGCGCCCACCTGGCGCACGCCCTGCTCGTGGAGACCCAGCAGGGCCGAGACGGCGGAGATGATGACCAGGGCCGCCAGGGTGGCCGGGAAGCGGCGCGAGATGCGCTTGAAAAGTAGGATCAGCAGGATGGTGCCCCCGGAGACCAGCAGGCACCAGATGTTGAGATGAGTGAAGTTGTGGATGACGTGATCGATCTGGGGGAAGAATCCCTGTGCCTGGGAGGAGGGCAGGCCCAGCGCGGTCTTGAGCTGGCCCGACGCGATGAGCAGGGCCGCACCGGCGGAGAAGGCCACCATGACCGAATGGGAGATGAAATTGGCCAGCTCGCCCAGACGGGCAAGGCCCATGCCCACCTGGATGAGGCCGCAGAGCAGGGCGATGCCGAAGATGTAGGGCATGCGGGCCTCTTCGGGCAGACTGGCCACGGTGATGCCGCCGATGCTGACCGTGCTCATGGTGGTGAACAGCACCATGGAGATGGCGTTGGTGGGGCCGGCGGCCAGATAGCGGGCCGACCCCCAGAGGGCGGCCACGATGACCGGCAGCATGCAGGCATAGATGCCGTATTGCGGGTGCACCCCGGCGATGAGGGCATAGGCCATGGCCTGGGGGACGGCCATGGGGGTGACGGTGAGCGCGGCGACGAAGTCGGCGCGGAAGTCGCGCAGGCTGTAGTGATGCAGTTCGTTCAGGAAGGGGAAGAGGCGGGCGGCATTCATGGCGGCGCTCCGAGGTATGGAAGGTGACGGGCCCGGAAGGGCGACGCCCGGCAGGACAGGGCGCCGGAAAAAAACGGCGCATGTCCCCGCAGGGCGGGCGGCATCGTGACAGGAAAGGGGCAGGGTATCCCGACGGCGTGCGCCGTGTGGCGTACGGTTCCGCCGTCCTGGCAGGGGACGGCGGCGTTACGGGGGATCGGCCTGCCCCGGCCTAGTCGTGGGAGTCGTCTTCCAGCTTGAGGACGTCCTGCCCCAGTGCGTAGCGCATGAGGGAAGGACGCTCCGCGGATTTTTTCAGGGAGCCGATGATGCGGGTCATGCGGCGGGTGCCTTCCAGCACGCCGCCCAGATGCCCGGCCAGTTCCGTCAGGTCGGCGCGGGCCAGGATCTTTTCCAGTTCCAGGGCCAGGCGCTGGCCGCGTGAATCCTCGTGGAACTCCGCGCGCAGTTCGCGGGAAAGGCGCAGGGCACGGGAAAGGTTGTTGTCGATGTCTTCCACCAGCTCGCCGCAGTATTCGGCCTGGTTGCGCATGATGTTCAGGGCATTGTTGCCGTAGTGGGCCATGGCGCCGGCGGCCTTTTCCAGCGTGTCGCGGGCCACGGCCAGGCGGCGGCCCGTGGTCAGGGACACGATGCGGGCGCATTTGGACAGGAAGTGGGCGTCGTACATCTCGAAGCCGTATTCCCGCTGGGTGTAGAGCAGTACCAGGCCGAAGGGCGGCCGGTCGTTGCGTTCGCGCAGCACGAAGGCCAGACGGGAACGGTAGCCCGCCTTGTAGACCACGCAGTCGAAGGACTCGCCGCCGCGTTCGATGCCCTGCAGGTTGTTGGACACCACATGCCGGGCCGAGCCTTCCTTGACCGTGCGCATGACCGGGTGGTTGCGGATGCCTTCTTCCAGGGCGGGGACCACCATGGGGATGCCGCCGCCGTCACGGCGCGCGGCGGCCTGCACCACCCACTCGCCCTGGGGGTTGCGCAGACGGCAGACATAGAGGTCGGCATGCAGGGCATGGACCAGGATCTCGGCGCTCTGGCGCAGCACTTCTCCGGGGGGCGCCATATGGTCGGCCATGGAGAGCAGGTCGTTGGAGACACGCAGCAGGGTCTCCGTCTCGCTCTGCATGGCGGCGACGGAGGAGAGCAGCTGGAGCAGCGAGCGCCAGCTGCGCAGGGGCACGGCCCGCACATCGGGCTGGTAGCCGCGCTTCAGGGAGCGGTAGGCGGCCCGGATAAGGGCGATGATGGCAGGACGCACTTCGGGCGGCGTGTGTCTGACGATCTCGGTGATGGCTTCGCGCGGGGTGCGCAGGGAGTGGTATGACACGAAAATTCTCGCTTGGCGGCAGGTCCGCCCTGAAGATCTTATGAAATAAGGACAACGTTCAGAATAACAATATCGCAACCTTTGTCAATGCGCGCGCCGTCTTGCACGAGGTCCCGTCCCGGCCGTACGCCGGAGCGGGGCGGCGGAAAAGAGTTGAGTCCCGGAACAAAACATCGTACAAGCAGGCCATTCAGACTGAAACCGCACATCTTGCGGATGATCCAAGGAGAACTCCCCATGCGTATTCGTTTCCTCGTCCTTTCCCTGCTCGTCCTCTGCCTCGCCGTCAGCGGCTGTCAGCAGCCCCAGGAACCCGCCGTCAAGGTCGGCGTGGTCGATATGAACCGCCTGCTGCGTGACAGCGAGCCCGGCAAGGAAGCCAGCCGCTTCCTGGAAGGCATGCAGAAAGAGATCCAGCAGCAGATCGACGACGTGCAGGCCCGTCTGGGCAAAGACCCCGAGAACGAAGCCCTGCAGCGTGAACTGCAGGCCATCTACATGGGTGGCCAGCAGCGCATCAACGCCGAACAGCAGAACGTGGTCAGCCAGCTGCTGGACCTGACCCAGCGTCTGGTGAACAACTACCGCAAGGCCAACGGCCTGAGCGTGGTGCTGGGCACGGACGTGGCCGTGGCCTATGATTCCGCCCTGGACGTGACCAATGCCCTGCTGGACGAAATGAACAAGCAGAAGGTCAACTTCGTGTCCGTGAGCAACCCCCAGCCCGAAGCTCCCGCCGCGGCCGAAGCTCCCGCCGACGAAGCGCCCGCCAAGGCCGCCCAGGACACCAAGGCCGCGGAGAAGCCCGCTGAAAAGCCCGCTCCCGCCGCCGAAAAGCCCGCTGCCGAAAAGGCCGCTCCGGCCGAAGCCAAGGCCAAGTAGCCCCAGTCTTCGATGCTATCCAAGAGCCCCGGTCCTTCCGGGGCTCTTTTTGTCTCTTCCGTCCGGCGGCATCCAGGTGCCGCACGGCGGGAGGTATTTTTGAGGGAACAATGAAAGACTTTGAAAAATTCATCGACGGTTTCAGGAACTTCCGCCGCTTCTACTTCGATGCGGAAAACGACTACTACACGTCCCTGAACAAGGGGCAGCATCCCAAGGCCATCGTCATCGCCTGCAGCGATTCCCGTGCCGACCCGGCCCTGCTCATGGGCTGCGACCCGGGCGACATCTTCGTGGTGCGCAACGTGGCCAACCTGGTGCCCCATGCCGACGACGCCCTGCGTCGCGATGCCGTGCTGGCCGTGCTGGAATACGGGGTGCACCACCTCAAGGTGGAGCATATCATCGTGCTGGGGCACTCCGGCTGCGGCGGCATCCAGGCCCTGCTGAACCCCGAATCGCTGCATGACGAGAGCTTCGTGGCCAACTGGGTCTCCATGGCCGCGCCCGCCCTGGAACGGATGCGCGAGGACGTGCGCGACGAGAGCCCGGCCGACCGGCAGCGCCACTGCGAAGAGGCCGCCATCCTGGTCTCCATCGACAACCTGCTCTCCTACCCCTGGATCCAGGAACGGGTGGCCGCCCACAAGCTGTCGCTGCACGCCTGGTATTTCGACATGTCGCAGGGCTCCCTGCTGGCCTATTTCCCGGACAGCGAGACCTTCGAGCCCCTGGTGGCCCACTGCCGCCAGTGCGGGGCCCTGGATGCCGCCTGTGGCTGCCATGCGCATGGCAGCCAGGCCTAGATAGTGTCGTCAAATTAAAAAATATGTTATAATCTCTTCACTTACAATGAGGAGAGACCATATGGCGGCACATCGGAGGCATGATATTTT
>NZ_JBNPNC010000034.1:0-29261 GCF_050314315.1 Desulfovibrio sp. SGI.102
CAAAAAAAGCGGGGCAGTCACCTGCACCCGCTTTTACCGGAAAAACAAAGGAACGTGGATATGTTACTTCTTTTCGCCGCTGTGCTTGAGGCTCTGGCCGTGCTGCATGAAGTAGACCTGTTCGGCCAGATTGACGGAACGCCGCCAGATGCGGGTCAGGGCTCGCACCACCAGCAAGGTATGCATGACAAGCTGGGGATCGGGACGCTTGCCTTCTTCCTGACGCAGCAGCTCCAGCAGGCGCTGCACGATGCGCATCTCGTTCTGCAGGGCCTCGTCCTCGCAGTTGCGCAGGGCCAGGGCTTCCTCTCCGTTGCCTTCGCGGAAGCAGTCCATGGCGCGCATGAAGGCCTCGCGGGCACGCTGCATCATGCCGCAGACCTCGTCCGCCAGGATACGCCGCCCGGGCACGTCTTCCATGAGCACGGTCTGCTCGGCCACGGTCACGGCCTCGTCACCGATGCGCTCCAGATCCACCACCATGCGCAGGGCGGCCACCACGAAGCGCAGATCACCGGCCACGGGCTTGATGCGGGCCATGAGGCGCAGGCACAGCTCGTCGATCTCGTTTTCCAGGGCGTCGATGGCCGTATCACCGTCACAGACGGCGATGGCGCGCACGGCCTCGCCTTTTTCATAGGAACGCGCAGCCTCTTCCAAAGCGATGTCCACTTGCGCATACATGACCAGCAGGCGCGTGCGCAGCGTGGCCAGCATGTGCTGGGGCGTGTAATCCTGAAGAACCATTAACCGAACCTGCCTGTGATGTAGTCTTCCGTCTCTTTCTGGGACGGACGGGTGAAGATGACGTCCGTGCTGTCGCTTTCCACCAGACGGCCCATGTAGAAGAAGGCCGTCCGGTCGGAGATGCGGGCCGCCTGCTGCATGCTGTGGGTCACGATGATGATGGTCAGGCCTTCCTTGAGCTCCACGATGCTCTCTTCCACTTTGCGGGTGGCGATGGGGTCCAGGGCGCTGGCGGGCTCGTCCATGAGCAGCACCTGCGGTTCCACGGCCAGGGCACGGGCGATGCACAGGCGCTGCTGCTGGCCGCCGGAAAGGCCCAGGGCCGAGGAGGAAAGGCGGTCTTCCACTTCGTTCCAGAGGGCGGCGCGGCGCAGGGCCAGCTCCACCTTCTCGGTGATGAGGTTCTCGTCCTTGACGCCGTTGACGCGCAGGCCGTAGGCCACGTTCTCGAAGATGCTCTTGGGGAAGGGGTTGGGCTTCTGGAAGACCATGCCCACCTTCTGCCGCAGGCGCACCACGTTGGTGCGGGGCTGGTTGACGTCCTCGCCGTCCAGCATGATGCGGCCTTCCACCCGGCAGCCGGGGATCAGGTCGTTCATGCGGTTGAGACAACGCAGGAAGGTGGACTTGCCGCAGCCGGAAGGGCCGATGAGGGCCGTGACGCCGCCGGCCTCGAAATCCAGGCTGACATCCTGCAGGGCGTGGGAAGCGCCGTAATAGACGTTGATCTTCTGCGCCGAAAGTGCTGTTGCCATAACTACTCCTGCACGGGCGTCCGGGGGGCGTCCGCGCGCCTCAAGGTAAAGATGATGGCCGTGCTGCCGTCTTCCGCCGGGCTTTCCGCCCAGATGCGGCCGCCGTGCCGTTCGATCACATGTTTGCAAATGGCCAGGCCCAGACCCGTGGAATTCTGCCCGCGATGGCGCTCCACCTGATAGAAGCGCTCAAAGATGCGCGGCAAATCGTCCGCCGGGATGAGCACGCCGTCGTCCACCACGCGGATGACCACGTCGTCGCCTTCCACCCGGCCCGTGACGCGGATGGCCGTCTCTTCTTCGGCATAGCGGCAGGCGTTCTCCAGCAGGTTGCGGAACACCAGCGTCAGCAGACGGTCGTCGGCCAGTACGGGGGGCAGTTTTTCCAGATGGCCTTCCAGACGCAGCTTGCGTTCCTGCAGGCGGGTCTGGCACAGGCTGCCCGCCTCATCGAGGGTGGCGGCGCATTCCGTGGGGCAGAGCTCCAGGGCGCCTCCCTGCCCTTCCAGACGGGCCAGCACCAGCAGATCCTCCAGCATGCGGGCCAGGGAACAGCTGTGACGGTAGATGATGGCCGCAAAGTGCTGCGCCTGTTCCGAGGAATCCATGCTGAGCAGGGTCTCGGCATAGCCCTGGATGGCGGTCAGCGGCGTACGCAGCTCATGGGAGACATTGGCCACGAAATCGCTGCGGATGCGCTCCAGCTGCATCAGGTCGCTGATGTCGCGGAAGACCAGCACCGCGCCCAGACGGGCGTCGGCCAGTACGGGCAGGGAAATGAGTACCGAGAAGACCCGGCCGCCCAGATGCAGCTGCACCTGACGCAGGGAGCGGGGCACGTCCGGCTCCTCGTCACCGTTGCCGGAGGACGAGCGCGCCGCCTGGGCGGAACGCAGCAGGGCATCCACGGCATCCTGAAGATCGGGCGAGGGGATCACCTCGATGACCGGGCTGCCCGCCATGTCGGTCACCTGGGGAAAGAGGCGGGCAAAGGCGCCGTTGCAGCGGCGGATGCGGCCCTGCGGGCCCAGCACCAGCACGCCGTCGCTCATGGTGTTGAGCACGCTCTCCAGCTGGGCGGTCTTGTCCGAGGCGATGCGCACCTGCTCGCCGATGCTGTCGGCCATGCGGTTCACGGCTTCGGCCAGGGGGGCGAACTCCGTGCCCGGCAGACGGCGCAGGCGGCGTTGCAGTCGGCCGCGGGAAATGGCCGAGACCACGTCCACCATCTGGCCCAGGGACCGCCGCATGGCGCCGGAGATGAAGGCGGCCAGCACCACGGCCAGCACCACGGCCAGCAGGATCATGGGCGCGAAGACGTGCAGGCGCTTCTGGATGAGCAGGTTCACGCTGTCCAGCGGCAGGGCCAGACGCAGGATGCGCCCGTCAGGCAGGTTGCGGGCCGCGTAGGCAAAATTCTTGTGCAGGGTGCCGCTGGCGCGCAGGGAGTAGCCCTGCCCTTCGCTGCGGGCCTGCACCACTTCGGGCCGGTCGCCGTGGTTGTCCATGCCTTCGGGCGAAACGCCGCCGGTCTCCGCCAGCACGTTGCCGTCGGCATCCAGCAGTGAAAGCCGCAGGTCGGGCAGGTCGAGCACCCGGGCCAGGACCTCCAGATCGTTTTCGCCGCGCAGCATCAGTTCGCCCGCCACGCGCGCCTCGCGCAGCAGACCGGTACGAGCTTCATCGAGCTGGCGCTCTTCCAGCCATTCGCGCGTCAGCCACAGGGAAAGCCCCGCGGCCACCGCGGCCACCAGCAGGATGGCCCAGAAGATCCGGGCCCTAAAAGAACGGAACATCCCCGTCATCTCAGCCTCTCAAACGGTAACCGACGCCGCGCACGGTCTCGAGCGCAGCGGCTTCTTCACCCAGTTTGGCCCGCAGACGCCGGACATGCGTGTCCACCGTACGGGCATAGCCTTCGAACGAATATCCCCAGACCGCGTTGAGCAGCTGTTCGCGGGTGCGCACGGCGCCCGCATGCCGCATAAGGTCTTCCAGCAGACGGAACTCCGTGGCCGTCAGGGCCACTTCCTGCCCGTCCAGGGTCACGCGGTGGGCCTCCACATCCAGCAGCAGGGCCCCGCGGCACAGGGCCGTGCCCATGCCGGGGCGGTTGCCGCGGCGCAGGATGGCCCGGATGCGCAGCACCAGTTCCCGGACGCTGAAGGGTTTGACCACATAATCATCGGCCCCCAGGGTCAGGCCCACGATACGGTCCACTTCCTCGCCGCGGGCCGTGAGCATGAGCACGGGGATGGCCGCCGTGACCGGCTGGGCCTTGAGCCTGCGGCAGACATCGCAGCCGTCCATGCCGGGCAGCATGAGGTCCAGCACCACCAGGTCGGGCAGCTCGGAGGTCGCCATGTGCAGCCCCCCCAGCCCGTCGGCCGCTTCCAGTACCGCAAAGCCTTCGCGCTCAAGGTTGAAGCGCAGCAACTGGCGGATATCGTTTTCGTCTTCAATAACAAGTATGCGTTGCATGGAGTCTTCCTTTGCCTTGGAGAAGTAGTGCCTTTCCCATGCGCCAGCAATGCGCCTGAAAGGTTACAATTGTGTGACAGGCCCGTAAAAACCACGGTTTTCAAAGTGTCTCCGCATCTTCGCCGAGGCGTCACATTTCTGTAACAAAGCCTGAGGAAAAGGGAGGTGCTTCGGGATCGAGCCGAAGCAAAGACTTTTTTCCTTTTAAAGGAGCACTATCATGAATTTCGCCAAAACTCTGGTCCTTACCTGTGCCGCCCTGGGTCTGAGCGTGGCCGCCCACGCCCAGGATATCGTCGTCAACGGCTCCACCACCGTGCTGCCCGTCATGCAGAAGGCCGCCGAATCCTTCATGGCCGCCAACCCCGACATCAAGCTGGTGATCTCCGGCGGCGGTTCCGGCAACGGCATCAAGGCCCTGGGCGAAAAGCAGTGCGACGTGGCCATGAGCTCCCGCGACATCAAGGACAAGGAACGCGCCGCCGCTGAAAAGAAGGGCGTGAAGCCCGTGCGCATCGCCGTGGCCGTGGACGCCATCGTGCCCGTGGTCAACCCCGAGAACCCCGTGAAGGACCTGACCCTGGAACAGCTGTCCTCCATCTATGCCGGCAAGGTGCGCAACTGGAAGGAACTGGGCGGCCAGGATGCCCCCATCGTGGTCATCTCCCGCGATACCTCTTCCGGTACCTTTGAATCCTGGCAGGAACTGGTCATGAAGAAGGAACGCGTCACCCCCGCCGCCCTGATGCAGGCCTCCAACGGCACCGTGGTGCAGGCCGTGGCCAAGAACAAGAACGCCATCGGCTACATCGGCCTGGGCTATCTTGACAAGAGCGTCAAGGGCCTGACCGTGAGCAAGGTGGCCGCCAGCGCCAAGACCGCTCTGGACGGCGAATGGCCCATCGCCCGCGAACTCTACATCTTCACCAACGGCGATCCCAAGGGCGGCGTGAAGAAGCTGGTGGACTACCTGCTGGCCGCCGACAAGGGCCAGAAGGACGTCCTGGCCGTGGGTTACGTTCCCCTGCAGCATTAAGCCCGCAGCACCGGGCAGACGCTCCCCCTCTCCTTCCGGGGGCCTCTGCCCGGTCCCCCGCAAGGGGAAAGGGCCCGTGCCGGTCTGAGGGATCATACCGGCGTACGTCCCCCTTTCCCCCGTTTTTCCGCTTTTTTCCCGCTTCCTCCAGCGGGCGCGTCCCGCAAGGAAACCTTCGGAGAAAACCATGTTCAGCTCTTCCCGCGAGCGGGCCATCCGCATCTGCCTCACCGCCATCGCGGCCTCGTCCCTGCTGGCGCTGGCAGGTATCGTCATCTTCCTGTTCACCGAAGGCCTGCCCCTGTTCCGGCATGTGAGCCCGCTGGACTTTCTGCTGGGCGACCTCTGGTACCCCACGGAAGATCCCGGCCTGTTCGGCATTTTCCCGTTGCTGGTGGGTTCCGTGGCCGTCACCGTGCTTTCCTCGCTGCTGGCCGTGCCCCTGGGCGTCATGACGGCCGTGTACCTGGCCGAGATCGCCCCGCCCTTCGCCCGCCGCGTCATCAAGCCCTTCGTGGAACTGCTGGCGGCCCTGCCTTCGGTAGTGCTGGGCTTTCTGGGCATGGTGGTGCTGGCGCCCATCCTCCAGGACGTGCTGGGCGCCGCCACGGGCCTCAACCTGCTCAATGCATCGCTGGTGCTGGCTATCATGAGCCTGCCCACCATCTGCTCCGTCTCCGAGGACGCCCTGCGCGCCGTGCCCCGCTCCCTGCGTGAGGCCTCCCTGGCGCTGGGCGCCACCCGCTGGGAGACCATCGTGCGCGTGGTGGTGCCCGCGGCCCTGTCCGGCATCGGTACGGCCATCATGCTGGGCATGTCCCGCGCCATGGGCGAGACCATGGTGGTGCTCATGGCGGCCGGTGGCGCGGCCATGCTGCCCCAGTCCCTGCTGGACCCCGTGCGGCCCATGCCCGCCTCCATCGCCGCCGAAATGGCTGAAGCCCCCTTCCGCAGCGACCATTACTACGCCCTGTTCGCCACAGGTATCGTCCTGTTCCTGATGACGCTGGCATTCAACATGATCGCTTCCCGCATTGCCGAAAAACACCGCCAGGTGGGCTCGGCCAGCCTTTAAGGAGCCCTTCCATGCCTCTTGCGACACCCGATCCGCGCCGCCGTCTTTTCGTCCAGGGCGCCATGCTCGGCACCCTGCGGCTGGTGGCCGCCTTCAACGTCATCCTGCTGGTGGCCATCTGCCTTTTCCTGCTGGTGCAGGGCCTGCCCGCCCTCAGCTGGGAATTCCTCTCCACGCCGCCCCGCGAGATGATGACCGCCGGCGGCATCCTGCCCTGCATCGTGGGCACGGCCATCCTGGCCCTGGGCTCCCTGCTGCTGGCCTTCCCCCTGGGGGTGGCCACGGCCGTCTACCTGCATGAATACGCGGGCAACACCCCCTTCGCCCGCATGGTGCGCCTGGGGGTCAACAACCTGGCCGGGGTGCCTTCCGTGGTCTTTGGCCTGTTCGGACTTTCGTTCTTCGTGACCTTCTGCGGCATGGGCGTCAGCATCCTGTCCGGCATCCTGACCCTGGCCGTGCTGACCCTGCCCGTCATCATCAGCACCGCCGAGGAGAGCCTGCGCTCCGTACCCGACACCTACCGCCAGGCCTCCCTGGCCCTGGGTGCCGGCAAGGCCCAGACCATCACCCGCGTGGTCCTGCCCTGCGCCATGCCGGGCATGCTCACCGGCGCCATCCTGGGCGTGGCCCGCGCCGCCGGTGAAACGGCCGCCATCATGTTCACCGCCGCCGTCTTCTATACGCCCAAGAACCCGGACTCCATCTTCAGCTCGGTCATGGCCCTGCCCTATCACATGTACGTGCTGGCCACCGCCGGCACGGACATCGAGAAGACCCGCCCGCTCCAGTACGGCACGGGCCTGGTCCTCATCCTGCTGGTGCTGGGCATGAACCTGCTGGCCATCATCCTGCGCGACCACCTGCAGCGCCGCCACCACACCTAGACGGCATCCGCCCACAGGCTGATTTTTTGGGGGACTTCCTGCTCCGGCAGAGAGGTCCCCTTTTCCGTTTCCTCCCTGCCACAACACACGTCTTCCGCAGGCCGCGGAGCCGCGCAGGGGGCCTTTCCCGGCACACCGCCTCACCAGATGCTCCGACGGCGATAAGAAAGATCGGAGTCTGCCCAGCCTCCCCCGGTCCCTGCCGTGCGGCCCCCTCTTGCACCCCGGCCTGAGCGATCCCCATCCGGGAAGATGTCCTCTTCCGCCTCCCGCGTTCTCTCCGGTCACACCAAAAACGCAAACGGGCCGGAAGGGAAATCCCTTCCGGCCCGTCATCTTGCCATATGATGTTTGCCGTCCCCGGCTACGGCAACAGGGTCACGCTGCCTTCATGCACGCTGATGCGATGCACCAGCACGCCCAGCACACCGGCGATGTCCAGTTCCGAGGTATCCACGATGACGGCATCGGCAGCGGGGCGCAGAGGCGCCACGGCCCGGTTGCGGTCCAGGGAGTCACGCTGGCGGATCTGCTCGGTCAGCGTCACCAGATCGGCTTCCACCCCGCGGGCGGCCAGGTCGCGCAGACGGCGCAGGGCGCGCACTTCGGGCGATGCATCCAGGAAGAATTTGAAGCGGGCGTCAGGAAAGACCACCGTACCCATGTCACGGCCTTCCACCACCAGCGGCGTGGCTTCGCCCATGGCCCGCTGGGCCTCGCGCAGCACCTCGCGCACCACGGGCACCGTGGCGATGCGGGCGGCCAGCATGCCCACCTGCTCGGTGCGCACTTCGCCGCGGATGGGCACGCCGTTGCAGCACACTGCAGAGGCCCGCCCCTTGCCGGACAGGCTGAAGGTCCACTGGCGGCACTTTTCGCGCAATTCCTCTTCGGGGAGGGTCTCCGCACCGGGCCCCAGCTTGAGGGCCAGGCAACGGAACATGGCGCCGGTATCCAGATAGGCCACGTGCAGGCTTTCGGCCAGCTGCTGGGCCAGCGTGGTCTTGCCCACACCGGCGGGGCCGTCCAGGGTCACCACAGGCAGGGTCGTCTTCATCCCCGCACCTCCTGCATCCACTGTTTCATGGCCTCAAGGAAGGCCGTGTTCTCTTCGTCGGTGCCCACGCTCACGCGCAGGTGATCGGGCAGGCTGTAGCTTTTGAGCGGCCGGATGATGATGCCGCGCTGCAGCAGGGCCTCGAAGCAGGCCGCCGCCGTACCGCAGCCTTCGGGCAGCTGCATCATGATGAAATTGGCGGCGCTGGGCCACACCGTGCAGCCCAAGGCGCGCAGGCCTTCGGTCAGGCGACGGCGACCGGCGCGCACGCATTCCAGCGTGGCGGCCCGGAAGGTGCTGTCCTGCAGCACGGCGATACCGGCTTCTTCGGCCAGGATGTTGACCGAGAACGGCAGGCGGGCCCGCCAGTAATACTGGGCCAGCTCGGCCGGCAGGATGCCGTAGCCCAGGCGCAGCCCGGCCAGACCGTAGCTTTTGGAGAAGGTGCGCATGATGGCCACGTTGTCCGGGATGTCACTGGAGGCCAGCAGGGAGAAGCGGGCCTCGTCCTCGGGGCTGTCGCCCGCAAAGTCCATGTAGGCCTCGTCCACCACCAGCAGGCAGTGGGGGAAGCGCTCGCCAAGGCGCTGCGCCAGGCGGCGCACGTCGGCCAGCGGCGGGCAGTAGCCGGAGGGATTGTCCGGCGTGGTCACGAAGACCAGACGGGTGTCATCGTCCACCAGGGCGAAGAGCGCGTCGAGATCGAAGCTGAAATCCGGGTTGAGGGGATGGCGGCGCACTTCCACGCCGCAGACCTGCGCCTGGATGGGATAGATGCTGAAGCAGGGCTCGAAGCAGACCACGGAATGCTTGCCCGGCACCAGGAGCATACGGATCAGCATGTCGATGATTTCGTCCGAGCCGTTGCCCACCACCACCTGATCGGGGCTGACGCCGTGCGTGCGGGCCAGGGCCGCCACCAGGCGGGGGTTGCCGCCCTGGGGATAGCGGAAGGCTGTCCCGGCGTGCAGGCCCAGGGCTTCCTTCACCAGGGGCGAAACGCCCAGGGGGTTCTCGTTGCTGGCCATTTTGACGACCTTGGACAGGCCGTATTTCTCCTGAATTTCGGCAATGGACATGCCGGGAACATAGGCGCTCAGGGCGGCTATTTCCGGGCGCACGGCGCAGGTGTACATACAGACTCCAGATGCAAAGAAAAAAGGGCCGCCGCAAGTGCGGCGGCCCGAGAAACCGTTGTCAGTTCCCGGTCCGGCCGGGACTTACTTGTTGGGGCGAACGGTCAGCACAGGCATGGACGCGTTCTTGACGACCTTTTCAGCCACGGAGCCGAAGAGGATGCGGTCGATGCCCTTGCGGCCGTGAGTACCCATGACGATGAGGTCGACGCCTTCGTCATTGGCACGGGCCAGGATCTCTTCAGCGGCGTAGCCGATGAGCACCTGGCCCTTGGCTTCCACGCCGGGGAAGTTCTCGGCCACGAAAGCGTCCATGGACTTTTCAGCGCCGGAGACGATCTCGCCCACGAAGTTTTCGATGGTGTTGGGCGGCACATGGAAGCCCACATACTGGCTCAGCGAGGGAGCCGTGTAGACGACGATGATGCTGGCCCCCAGGCCCTTGGCCAGCATGGTGGCGTACTCTGCCACGGCCGCGCTGTGTTCGGAAAGGTCAACCGCGCAAAGAATCTTCTTGATTTCCTTCATGGTACGCTCCATTACCGCCCAGACGGACAGAAGTAAAATGTTGAAAATCCGGTTCCATCAGGAAAGGGGGGATGGCCCTTTTCTCGTCGGCTCCAGAGCCGGCGCAGCCTTTTTTTCCCTTACAACCTCAATGTAAGGACTTTCCCCGCACAAGACAAGGCCTTTTCTCCAATTTGTGCCAAAAAGCACAAACCTTCTTCCTATTCCTTGTCCTTGCGGCGCGGCCCGTTCTTGTGGCGGCAGGTCAGGCTCTCCACATCGATGCGCAGGATATTCACGCGGGCCAGGGCGGCATCGGGCGTGGGGCGCGGGCAGCGCGCGTCAAAGCGCAGGCTGATGGCGTCCAGGGCACGGCGCTTCTCTTCCGTATCGGTCACTTCGCTCACCCGGCCGGTACCGCAAAGGCTGCGGAAGTGGGTGGTGGATTTTTCGCGGATGATGCACACGTCCACCGTCGTGGAAAAGCCCACCCGGCCATCCCGGCGCAGCACGTCGATCTTGCGTCCTTCCAGGGCGCAATGGATGTAGATGCGCCCGTCCAGCCAGACATGGTTGAAGGGCAGCACATAGGGGAAATCCCCGGTCTGAAAAGCCACGAACAGCGATTCCGCCTTGTTGAGGATCTCGCCGGGCAGGGCCGGATCCTCGCTCAGTTCCACGCGGCTGACGATCTTTTCCATGATGTTCTCTCCTCCCCTTGCAGGATAACGGGCCCGCGGGCTCAGGACAAGCGTCCCGTCCCGGCGGACCAGGCAAAAAAGTGGCCGCCGTCCAGTTCTCCGGCGGCATCGGCCCCGGGCAGGGGCAGGCCCTGACGGCAGCGGTCCCAGCAGCGCACCAGCGCCTGACGGTCCGCCCCGTCGGGATGGCGGGCGGCCTCGGCCAGACGGGCCGCACGGGCGGGCGTCATGGGATGGTGGCCCGGTTTGCCCGCCAGCGCCACCAGACGCGGATTGACCCGCCCCTGGCAAAAAAAGCCGCCCAGCACCTCGTTGCCGTTGTCCTGCAACAGGCGGCGGGCCGCCGCAAGACACTGGCGGGAATGGTCCGAACCGGGGCGCGTGCCGTGGGTACCGAAAAAAAAGACGCGCTTGCCGCGTATGCCCTGCCACAGGCGCAGGCTGCGGCTGTCGGGCAGGCCCCGGCGCACCCAGAAACCCAGAAGCAGCGTCCCGGCATGGTCGAGCAGGGGCGGATGCCCCGTGGGGAATACGGGGGCCCCGGTGGCTCCGGCCAGGGCATCGGCCAGAAAACGCGTATTGCCGGTGATGCTGGAGCAAAGGATGCACGGCGGCAGGGAAAGCTGAGGGATGATGTCTGTCATGGCTGTCATGATGGTGTGGGCTGCCGCCCGCCGCCAGGCCAGCATCACGGTATCAGCGGAGCGCGGCGCACAGAGGCGGGAGCGACATGCAAAAAAATACGACCGGCGCCGGGGCCTGCCTGCGGCCATCATCCGGCCGCACGGTGACGGGCCTTGCAAGGCCGGAGCGGAAAAATACGTCCGAAAGCCCGTTAGTCCTGGGCCCGGCGTTCCAGGACCGCCATGTCCAGCAGCTCCACCCGCCGCCGCTCCAGGCGGATGGCGCCTTCCCGGGCCAGCTCGTTGAGTTCCCGGCTCAGGCTCTCGCGGCTCAGGCCCAGCAGACGGGCCATGAGCTCCCGGGTACCGGGCAGTTCCAGCTGACGGCGCCCTTCCTCCATGCGGGAGCGGTGCAGCAGCCATCCGGCCACCCGCCGGGAGACCGAAATCATCCCCTGCGAGCCGGCCACCTTGTTGACGAACAAACGCTGCCGCGCCGCCAGCACCTGCAAAAGCCAGCGGGCCAGCCGGGGATTCCCGTCCAGCAGCCTGTCCATGGTGGCCCGCTCCAGCCAGAGCAGGCGCCCCGGCCCCAGGGCCACGGCCGTAGCAGGCAGAGGGGCCTCGTAGAACAGGGCACCCGGATCGGGGAAGGCCCCGCCGCGGGTCAGGTGCAGGACGTACTCCCTGCCCTGCGGGCCCATTTTGACCAGTTTCACCTCGCCGGACAAGACGAAGGGCACATGACGTATCTCGTCCCCTTCACGGAACAGGACATCGCCCGCCCGCATCTCGGCCAGACGGCCCGTGCCCAGCACAAGACCGGTCTCCCTCTCGTCCAGCCAGCGGCCCAGCGGGCTGTGGCGCAGGGCATCCCGCAGGCTCTGGGGATCGGGGGGGCGGTTCCCTTTTTTCTGGTCCATGCGCGACCTCCATGAAAGCTTTGCCCCCGCGGACACAGGGGCAGGAAAAAAAGCCGGACGGGAAAGCAGCCCCGCCGGCCAAAAACACAGGGGAAGACCGCGGTCACGGCCTTCCCCTGCAAAAGAATCTTAGCCCAGGATCGCCTTGAGGTCTTCGTCGGGCGTGGTCACGGGCATGATGTTCCACTGTTCCACCAGCACCTTGAGGATGTTGGGGGACACGAAGGCAGGCAGCGTGGGCCCGAGGCGGATGTTCTTCACGCCCAGGGCCAGCAGGGTCAGCAGGATGCTCACGGCCTTCTGCTCGTACCACGAAAGCACCAGCGACAGCGGCAGGTCATTGACGCCGCACTTCAGGGCATCGGCCAGGGCCAGGGCCACACGCACGGCGGCGTAAGCGTCGTTGCACTGGCCCACGTCCAGCAGGCGAGGGATGTCGCCCAGGCTGCCCAGCTCCTTGTCGAAGAAGCGGAACTTGCCGCAGGCCAGGGTCAGGATCAGGCAGTCGGCCGGGATCTTCTCCACCAGTTCGGTGTAGTAGTTGCGGCCGGGACGGGCGCCGTCGCAACCGCCCACCAAAAAGATGTGGCGCAGCTTGCCCTGGGCCACGGAATCCAGCACGGCGGGCGCGGCACCCAGCAGGGTCTCGCGGCCAAAGCCGGTCAGCACTTCCTTTCCGGGCACGTCTTCGGCGAAGCCGGGCAGTTCCAGAGCCTTCCGGATGACGGCCGAGAAGTCACGCCCCTTGCAATGGACCAGGCCGGGCCAGGACACATTGCCGGAGGTGAAGACCTTGTCGGCGTAGTCTTTGGGGTCCTGGATGCAGTTGGTGGTGAAGAGCACCGCGCCGGGGAAGGCGGGCAGCTCCTTCTGCTGGTTCTGCCAGGCCGTGCCGTAATGCCCGGCCAGATGCGGGAAGGCATGCAGCAGCGGATAGGCGTGGGCGGGCAGCATCTCGCCGTGGGTGTACACGTTGATGCCCGTGTCGCGAGTCTGCTCCAGCAGGGCCAGCAGGTCGGGCAGGTCGTGGCCGGAGATGAGGATGGCCTTGCCCTTGCGCCGGCCCAGGGAGACGGGCGTGGGCACGGGCGTGCCGAACGTACCGGTATTGCCCGCTTCCAGCAGCTCCATGGCGCGCAGGTTGGCCTTGCCGCATTCCAGCACCAGCCCCAGCCAGCCGTTGAGGTCGTGGCTCTCGGGATCCAGTTCGGTGCCGGCACGCAGGCCGCGATACAGGAAGGCGGCCACGTCGGGATCACGCTGGCCCAGCTCGGCGGCATGGTCGGCATAGGCGGCCACGCCCTTGAGGCCGTAGAGCAGGATCTGCATGGCGGAGCGCACGTCCTCGTCGTCGGACAGGCGGTCGATGGCGGTTTCCCGCAGATCCAGGGCAGCCAGAGGCGTGGGGGCCGGGGCACCGGGCACACGGGCGGCCAGGGCCGTGGTGCGCTTCAGGCATTCTTCCTGCACGGCGCGCAGGGAGACGGGATCGAAATTCACATTGGTCAGGGTGGAGAACAGGGCCTTGAAAGCGAAGTCGTCGGTGGCGGTGTCCACGATGCCGGCGTCACGGGCCATCAGGGCCACGGCCGCCAGTTCGCGCAGCTGCCAGACCAGCTTGTCCTGCTGGATGGCCACGGCCTCGTTCTTGCCGCAGATGCCAAGGCGGGTACAGGCCTTGCCCTTGGAGGTCTGTTCACACTGGTTGCAAAACATGGGGGGCTCCTTGTGCTGAGGGGGATGGGTGTCTGTCCATGACACTAGAACACATCTCCCCGGCCACAACTGTGACCATCGTCACAAAACAGGGAATCTTTTCACAGATCCGCCGGACTGCCGGACAATACGCGGGAGATCCCGCCCCGTGCGCTCACTTCCAGAAGCGTTTCCAGCCGGAGGCGGGCTCCTCACGGCCGCTCTGCAAACTGCCGCCCAGCCCCAGCCGGTGATCCAGTTCCGCCAGCCACGCCGCGGCCGCCGCGCCGTGTTCCAGCTCCAGGGAGCGGTGGCAGGACAGCACGTCCTCCACTCTGCCCCGCCAGAACGACAGCTGCGGCTCCAGCAGGTCGAGGTCGGGATGCCTGTCCACCAGCGTACGCAGCCCGGCGCTCACACCTTCCGCATCGCACAGCCGGGCCAGCTGGCGACGGCGCTTCCAGCCCGGACGCCCCTGCGACCAGACCAGGGCCAGATGCAGGACGAAACGCTCGTCCGCCGTGGCCTCCCGCCGCCGGTTGCCGGGCAGTATGCCCCGCACGGCGCCCAGGACGGCAGTGGTGCCGCTGCTGACGGCTCCGGCCACGGCCTGTCCCGCACCGATAACGGCACCGGCACCAGAACTCACGGCCCCCACGACGGCCGTACCGCCGCGCGCCACGGCCTGCCCGGCAGTGGCAGCACCATCGCTTACTACACCGATGACCGCGCTGGTCCCGCTACTCACCATGTCCGCCACAGCCCCCGCTCCGCTGCCGACACTTTCCATAACCGCGCTGCTGCCGCGCAGCACGACTTTTTCCGCACTGGTGGCACAGTCGCCCACGGCATGGATGACGGCGCTGGTCCCGTTGCCCAAGGCATCCGCCACAGCACCGGCTCCCGTACTGACAGCCCCGGCCACGGCCTGCCCGGCACCAATGACGGCACCGGCACCAGAACTCACAGCCTCGGCCACGGCCGTACCGCCGCGCGCCACGCTCTGGGCGGCGCCCCGGGTCTTTTCCAGGGCGCTGTCGGCCACGGTGCCCACGGTCTCCGAGATCTTCTGCCCCATGGAGGCAGGCAAGTTCACCAGCTGCTTGCGGAAGGCCTCCACGATGGCCCCCACGGTCTCCCGGGAGATCTCCGCCAGCATGGTGCCCGCCTCCCGGACGCAGGCCTGCTGCCGGGCCTCTTCCCTGCCCAGGGCAGCAAAACGGAAGGCACTGCGCGTCACCACACCGGCCCGGATGGCCAGCAGGCAGTTGGCCGCCCCGTCGATGACGGCGGTCGTGCATTGCTGCATCATGGGCCCCATGAGCGGCACGCTGGAGGCCGCCATGGCGGGCGTGACCGCGGGCAGCAGCTCGTTCATGCTCTCGGTGATGGTCCGGGGGATGTCCAGGGCCTCGATGGAAAAGGAAATGAACGTGGCCGAGGAGACCGTGCTGTAGACGCTCCACAGCTCCGCCGGGGTGGGACGCTGGTTGTAGATGCCGGAGACCCGCCAGACCATGCGAGCCAGCGAGACGAACATGATGAGCGCATCCAGACGGCCGTTCTGGGACAGGGCCGTGCCCAGGAACACCCGTTTGGCACTGTTGCGGATCTCTTCCCCGGCACGGGCGTCCAGCACGTCGAGGGCCTTTTCCAGAAAATGCTCATCCGTGGCGCGGAGGCCTGCGGCACGGACATGGGGATTCTTCTTCAGACGACGTTCCAGTTCACGGGCAAAGGCCTGACGTTCCGCCTCCGTGGGATCGTCACGCAAGACCAGGCGGGGCGCACGGGAAAACCAGGCCAGGCCCAGCCAGAGCACGGCGCCTGTCTCCAGCGCCAGCAGGGACACGAAGGCCAGCCAGCCCCAGCCGGGAGCCAGCACTTCCACCGTCTGGAAGGCCGTCAGGTCCAGCTGGACCAGCAACATCAGGATAACGAGCATGAAAAGGGCCGCAGCCGCTTTCAGCAAAGTCGAGATAAACGTCATGTCAGCTCCCTGTACGAAGGAAGGATGAGGGGACCCGCCCGCGAAGAACAGTCACAAAAGCAGGAACGGGCCTGCCGGAGCGGCTCTGCCGCACGACGGAACCGTTCACAACTCAACACGGGGCGCGTCAGCAGGATGTCAGGAACAGGGGATAGGGATCTGCGGAGCACCGAAGGCCCCGGAAAGGAGGAAGGAAGGCGCAGGCGCGTGCACTCCCCGGCAGGGCCGCCGGAACGATCCGTGGCCAGGGACGCGACCTGTCAAAAAAGGACGGCAGGCGCACCTGCCGTCCCGAGACTCACTTCAGAGCGGCGACACGGTCAGCCAGAGCCATGATGGTATTGGCGTAGACCGTGGAGTGGTTGTAGTGCATCAGCAGGGCATGCTGGCGCTCGCGGGAGAGCCCGGCCTTCCAGCCGTGCCGGGCAAGATAGTTGGAAAGACTGGCCACGGCATCGGGCACGGTGAACAGGTCCACACGGCCGTCGCCGTCACCGTCCGCACCGTAGGTGGCAATATTGGACGGCATGAACTGGCACAGACCCACGGCGCCGTAGATGGAACCGGGCAGATGTTCCGGCGACACACGGTCGCGCAGCATGTGCTCCACCAGGGCCTTGGTCTCTTTGTAGGCCCAGTCCGCACGCTTGGGCATGGTCTCGGCGATCCAGTCCATGTGCTGCTCATGGTCGCGCAACTGCGGCAGCCAGTCGCTGATGCTCTCCGGCGTCCGGCTCACGGCCATGCTGGCCAGGGTGTAGAAGGCGTTCTCCGAGGTATCGCCCAGCACCTTGCCGAGGCGGGTCTCCACAAACAACAGGGCCGCCGCGATGGACGAAGGCACGCCGTAACGCTGCTCCGCCTGGCGGAAGGTCTTGCTGTTGGCCGAGATGAACTGGCGGCACAAACGCGCGTTGGCGTCCGTGACCACGCCCTTGTAATACTGCGCCTGCGGCTTGTCCGAAGGCGGCGCGGGAAAGAACTTGCGATTGTACAGAGCCTTGATCTTGCGGCCCATGGGCGACTGGGTGGGCGTGGCAGGCAGGCCCGCCAGCAAGGCGTCCACCTTGGGCCCGGAGATGCCGTCGGCAGCCAGACGGCGCGACAGATCCTTCCAGGCAGAGGCCACGGCCGGAGAGGATGGGCGTACGGTCTTGGGCGCGGGGGACGCCACAGGCGTCACCACAGCCGGGGCCGCGGGAGAAGGCCCGAGGGAGCGTTCCTTGATGCCGTCATCGCTGCCGCCCGACGCGGACGGCGGCTCCAGGATCACGGTGCCGCTGGCCACTACGTCATCCACGGGTTCTTTGCCGCCGCAAGCGGCCAGCAGCAGACAACACAGGGCACACAGGACGAGACGCAGGGCTCTGCGTCCGCCCCTGGTGGAGATGCTCATGCTATACCTCCTGGAAAGTCCAGACCACACGCCCCAGCATACGGCGCTGCAACAGGGCGGCATCCAGGGATGTTTCGGGATAATCCGGGGACTGGGCCCTCAGAACATAGCCCTGCTGCGGGCCGTCCAGAAACACCTGGCGGACAACCACCCCTTCCAGCGGGGCGAACAGGGCGTAGGTCCTGCCGGAGACAGGGGCCAGATCCTCGACGTCTACCCCGATGTAGGCCCCTTCGCGCAGCAAAGACTCCATGGCCTGGCCGCGCAGGCGCAGCACTTGCAGCGGGGGCCGCAAGAAGGCCTGCGGCAGGGGGACCCTGCCGGAAACAGACAGAGCGGGCCTGGGGGCCTCGTCCGTATAGACACAGGCCATATCGTAGACGTCCACCACAGTAGACCGGGTGAAGTCGTCCCCGTAGCAGGCCACGGTCTCGGCAAGGGCCTGGGGGGCCTCCTGGGGACAGTAGCCTTTTTCCGTACGCAGATAGAGGGGGCCCACCCCGTACTTGAGCCAGTCGGGGTTGAGGCCGAAACGCTCGAAGAGCTTCATGTACCAGTCGCCCGGCACAGAATCACGGCGCTTGGCGTCCGAGATGCTGGACTGGCGGATATTGAGCAACTCCGCCAGCTCCACCTGGGTACGACAATTGGCGGCCAGCTTGATGCGTTCGTAGATTTCCGTAAAGCCCATGGTCTACCTACTTCTGCAAATCCAGCAAGGGCACCTGACTGCCCAGCACCATCTTGCTGTTCTCCTTAAAGGACTTGCGCAGGGCGTCGAGCCAGCGCTGATAGGAATAGAATTCCGGCGACTTGCCGTAGGCCGCGGCGTAGACGGCGGCCGCCTGGGCATCGCCCTGACCATAGAGCACCTGGGCCTCGCGGTTGGCCTCGGCAAGGATGAGGGCCTTCTGCCGGTCAGCATCGGAACGGATGCGCGTGGCCTCTTCCTGGCCTTCGGAACGGTACTGCTTGGCCTGGCGTTCACGCTCGGCCCGCATGCGGTCGAAGATGGAGCGCTGGTTTTCCGTGGGCAGGTCGGTGCGCTTGATGCGCACATCCAGCACCTCCACCCCGTAGGGCTTCATGAGGTCGGAGACCTTTTCCGTCACGCGGGTCATAATGGTGGCGCGCTCCTTGGAGACCACCTCGGTCAGGGTGTAGGCGCCCACCAGGGCCCGCAGCTGCGAATAGACCACGTCGTCCAGACGGGCCTGCGCACCGGGGATGGTACGCATGGTGCGGTAGAACTGTAGGGGATCACTGATGCGCCAGCGGGCGTAGTTGTCCAGCACGATGGTCTTTTTGTCCACGGTGAAGGCCTCGCGCGAGCTGGCGGCGTAATCAAGCACGCGGGCATCAAAATAAACGACCTTCTGGATGAAGGGCAGCTTGAAGTGCAGGCCGGGCCGGTAGATCTCGGGCAGGGGGTCACCCAGCTGGAGCACCAAGGCCTGCTGGGTCTGGTGCACGGTGAAGCAGCACTGGGTTACAAAAACGGCCAGTACCAGCAGCAACACACCGTAAAGAAGGGGATTCTTGGTCATTATTTCTTCTCCGAGGGCAGGACGCCGAAAGCGGGCGTACCCGGAAGAGGCATATGCGGCAGCACCTTGCCGGAGACGCCGCTGTCCAGCAGGGTCTTATCCTTGGAAGCGGCCAGGATCTCTTCCATGGCCTCATAATACAGGCGCTGGCGGGTCACGTCGGGAGCCTTTTCGTATTCCTGACGCAGGGCATCGAAACGGCGGGACTCACCTTCGGCCTGCCGCAGGCGCGCCACCCGGTAGGCCTCGGCCTTGTTGAGGATGGCCGCGGCCTCACCGCGAGCCTGCGGCAGCAGTGCGTTGCGGTAGGCTTCCGCCTCGTTGATGATACGGCTCTTGTCCTCGCGGGCACTGGCCACGTCCTTGAAGGCATCGCTCACTTCCTGCGGCGGATGCACGTCCTGCATCTGCACGGCCAGCACCTGGATACCGGCCTCGTAACGGTCCAGGACCTCCTGGAGCAGCACCGTGGCGTCGCTCTGGATCTTCAGCTTGCCGTCGGTGATGGCCGAATCGATGAGGCTGTTGCCGATGACCTCGCGCATGGCGGCCTCGGCGGCGTTACGCACCAGGTTGGTGGGGTCGCTGATGTTGAACAGGTACTTGACCGCGTCGCTGATCTTGTACTGCACGCTGAACTGGACGTTGACGATGTTCTCGTCACCGGTGAGCATGGAGGCTTCCTTGGGCACGCTGCGCAGCTCGCCCTGACGGAAGGTGGTGGCCTGCCCGGTGGAGCGGAAGCCCACCTCGCAGCGCAGCACCTGGGTCACCTGGGGCTTGTAGACGGTCTCGATGGGAGCGGGCAGCGCGTAATGGGGGCCGGGGCCTTCGGTGCGGTCGTACTTGCCGAAGCGCAGCACCACGCCCTCCTCGTCAGGGTTGACGATATAGATGCCCGACAAGAGCCACAGGCCCACCAGGCCCAGCACCAGCCAGATCACCATGCCGCCCGGCATCTTCATGCCGGAAAGCTTTTTCAGGGCATTCCTGCCGTCGAAGCCGTTACCGTCGCCCCCGTTGCCGGAAGGCGAACGCCGGGCGCGCCGGGGCTGTTCGTCCTGAGTGTCGTTATCATCACCGAAGAGCGGACGGGAGGGGCGCTGCCCCTGCTGCCGTTGCCGTTTTTCCTGCAATTTATCCCAATCCCAAGTCATGTGGAGGACATCCCTTTTGCTGAATGGGGTTAAAGAACGCCTTAGGACCGGCGATCACAGCCGGAGTGCCCGGCCCGTACGCCGTTGCCCGTGGCAGGAACCATCCTGCCGGAAGCCCGCTCATCCTGCGGGACATGCCTGACGAGCAAGATAAAGACTACAAATATTAAGTTGATACGTCACTGTGGTCAAGGCGAACGGTCTTTCCTGACGACCGGACACAAAAGACGAGCATTATAGTAAGAAATACCTGTCCTCTGTCAACGTGCCCGCCTTTCCGCATCATGTAAAAAAAAGTAAAACAGGGCCGCGGCGGCACCACGACCCTGTTCATTCCTGTAAAGATACAAAAGAGTTACACCTCGCTGACGATGGGGACGACCACCGGATCCCGTTCCAGGACCCGGCGGAAAAAGCGTCGCAACGAGGCCCGGATGCCTTCCTGCAGACGGGTGAGCTGCCCGGGGCGGACGGATTCGATCTCGTCCAGCACCAGGCATTTGGCATCTTCCAGCACATGGCTGTAGTGCTGCTCGAACACGAAGCCCTTGGAGAACATCTCCGGCCCGTGCAGCACGCTGCCGGTCTCGGCATCCAGCACCAGCACCACGATGACCATGCCCTCGTCGCCGAGGATGCGGCGCTCGCGCAGCACGGCCGAGCCCACGTCGCCCACGCCCTTGCCGTCCACCAGCGTGCATTCCACCGGCACGGGCGGCTCCAGACGGATGCCGTCCGGCAGCAGGGTCAGGGGACAGCCGTCCTCCAGCAGGACCACGTTGTCGGGCTTGACGCCGCACTCGCGCGCCAGCTGCCCGTGCTTGAACAGATGGCGGTACTCCCCGTGCACGGGCACGAAATATTCAGGCCGCACCGCGCCCAGCAGTTCGCGCAACTCGTCACGGTGGGCGTGGCCCGAGGCATGGATGGCCCGCACGCTCTCGTACAGGACCGTGGCCCCCAGGCGATACATCTCGTTGATGAGGCGCGACACGGCCTTGACGTTGCCGGGGATCATGCGCGAGCTCATGACCACGGTGTCGCCCTTGCGGATGCTGAGCTGGCGGTGGCCGCCCAGCACCATGCGCGACAGCGCGGACAACGGTTCGCCCTGGGCGCCGGTCACCACCAGCACCAGCTGCTCGTCGGGCAGGTCGGGCACGCCGTTATGGGCGTTGAAAAAGCTGGGCGGCAGCTTGGCGATGCCCAGATCGCGGGCCATCTCGATATTGTTGGCCAGGGACTTGCCGCTGATGACCACGGTGCGCCCGCGCTCGCGCGCCAGGTCGAAGACTTCCTGGATGCGCTGGATGTGGCTGGAGAACAGCGTCACCACGATGCGGCCCGGGGCCTCGTCGAAGACCTTGCCCAGGGACTCCATGACGGCCCGTTCGGTGAGGGAACGGCCGTCGCGCTCCACATTGGTGGAATCGGAGAACAGCAGGCGCGCGCCCTCCGGCCCGGCGAAGTCGCGAAAGGTCGCCAGATCCGTGCCGCTGCCGGCCAGGGGCTGGGGATCGATCTTGAAGTCCCCGCTGTGGACGATGCGGCCCACGGGCGTCTCCACGCCCAGGCCGAAACCTTCGGGGATGGAATGGCACACGGGAAAGAAATGGAAGGTCATGTCGCCCAAGGCCACCTGGTCACCGGGCTCCACCGGGCACAACTCCACCCAGTCCAGCAGCTCGTGCTCCCTGAGTTTGTGCTCCACCAGGGCCAGGGTGAAATAGGAGCCGTAGATGCGCGTGCCGCGCAGCTGGGGCACCAGCCACGGCAGGGCGCCGATGTGGTCTTCGTGGCCGTGGGTCAGGACGATGCCCAGCAATTTGTCGCGCACGGCGCTCACCGCGCCGAAATGCGGGATGACCACGTCCACGCCCAAATGGAAATCATCCGGGAACATCAGGCCGCAGTCCACCATGACCACGCCTGCGGAAGTCTCCCACAGCTGGCAGTTGAGACCGATCTCCCCCAGGCCACCCAGGGGGGTCACTGTCAAAAATTGTTCAGAATCACTCATACGGGACCGTCTATTTTCTTCTGGCGGCGCCACCTTCCCGCAGCAGGTCGGGATGATATTCGCCCATGGCTACATAGATCTGGGAAAGGGCCGTCAGGTAGTCGGCCTTGGCACCGGTCAAAGAGGACTGGGCCGAAGTGAGGTTGGCCGAGGCGTCCAGTACGTCGAAGTTGGTGCCCACATGTTCGTGATAACGGGCCAGGGCCACGTTATAGGCCTCCGTGGCCTGTGCCACGCTGTTCTGGGCCACGGCGATGCGCTTGCGGGCCTCCTGCACGGCCAGATACTTGGACTTGATGTCGTAGCCCACTTCCAGCTTGAGGTTCTCCTGCTCGTAACGCATCTTGGTCACCTGCCAGCCGGCCTGCTTGTCGGCATAGTAGGTGGTGCCCCATTCGAACACGTTCCAGGTGGCCTGCGCCCCCACTTCCCAGTTGGTGACGTGCGAGCCGTTCTCGCCGGAACGCTGCATGCCGGGCGTATTGCCGCTCTGCGTCATGCTGTAATAGCCCTCGATCTGGGGATAGTAGTCGCTCTGCACTTCCTTCTGGCTCTTGCGGGCGATCTCCACGGCCTTCTGGGCCACATACAGGTCGGGACGCTGGCGGTAGGCCAGCTCCAGACACTGCTCCAGCGTATAGCGGAAGCCCACTTCCTTGAGCGTACCGGTATAGGTATTGACGGCCGTGGCGTCGAAGCCCAGCAGGGTATTGAGCCTGGCCAGGGCGGTGGCCTGGGTGTTCTCGGCCTCGATGAGCAGGCTCTCGGCCTCGCTCACGTCCACCTCGGCCTGGAGCACGTCCAGACGGGGGCTCAGGCCCACTTCGAAATAGGCCTGGGCGATGCGCAGCTGTTCGCGCAGGCGGGTCAGGCTGTCGCGCATGCTGCGGGTGTTCTCACCGGCTTTCAGGTATTCCAGGAACGCCGTCTGCACCTGCTCGGTCATGTCCAGCTCGGCCTTGCGCAGCGAGGCCTTGTCGCTGTCGGCCTGCAGGGCGGCCTTCTGGTAGGTGGAGAGCAGGCGGAAGCCCTGGAAGATGGGCTGGGTCACTTCGACGCCCCAGCTGTAGACGCCCATCTTGGGGTTCTTGGTGCCCATGGTGGCGGAAGGATCGCGCTTGCTCTCGGTCTTGGTGGCGGAATAGCTCACCCCCAGACGCGGCCCGAAGGCACCGCGCGCGGATTTTCGCCCTTCTTCGGAGGAACGGCTCTCGGCTTCCTGCGCCCCCAGGCCGGGGTTGAAGCGCAGGGCATGCTCCACGGCATCGGACATGCCGATGCTCTTGCCCGCCACGGGCCTGTCCGCCGTCTCGGCCGAGCGCTGGCCGGTATAGACGGGCTGCCGGGCAACGGCATCCTGCCGGCCGGCGGACGCGGCAAAAGAAGTCTGGGAAGACCCCAGCAGGACCACGCACAAGACCGCCGTGCCCAGATGCCGGACACAGCGCCCCCGGAAGGAAGAAAAGCTTTCCATCAACATAGGGCGCAGCATACACCCTCACCCGCGGGCTTGCAATGCGCTTTCTATGTTCCCCGGGGGCTGGAGCGAGCCTTGTGCCTTTCACATCGATATGTATCAGATATCGAAAGTTTCATCTCTATTTTGCAAAAAACGCATCATGTCACAATTGACATGTTTTTAAATAAAATAAAATAAAAACAATATATTATAAAAAATTTTATCCTTGGCACGCTGTTTGCTTAACTTGTGAACAACATCACATCGGAGCAAATCATGATCATCCTTCTTCTCATCGTCGCCCTGATCGTCGGCGGGCTTATTGGAACTGTCGGCGTGGGTGGCATCCTGCTGATCCCCGCCCTGAGCGCCTTCGGTGGCCTGACCACCCATGCGGCCATGGCCACGTCCCTGTTCAGCTTCATCTTTACCGGCATCTTGGGGACCTGGCTGTACTGCAAGCACGGCAGCATCAACTGGGGCATCACCATCCCGGTCTGTATCGGCGGCCTTATAGGCGGTTATCCCGGTGCCCTGGCCAATGCCATCGCCCCGGCCTGGATCCTCAATCTCATCCTGGGGTGCATCATCATCTTTGCGGGCATCTATGCCCTGTTCCCTGCCAAGGGCGGCACCATCACCTACCGTCCCGGTGACGGACGGCAGCGTCTGCAGCTGCTTCTCATCGGCGCTACCGTAGGCTTTGGCTCGGGCCTGACAGGTGTTGGCGGCCCCGTGCTTTCCGTGCCCCTCATGGTCATCCTGGGCTTTACGCCCCTCACGTCCATCGCCACCAGCCAGGTCATCCAGATCACGGCTGCCACTTCCGGTTCCATCAGTAACTTCGCCAACGGTTTCGTCGACCTGCACATGGCCCTTCTGGTCACGGTCGCCGAACTTGTCGGCGTCGTGGCCGGCGCCAAGCTGGCCCACAGCGTCTCGTCCGGCGTCCTGAAAAAAATGGTTTCAGTCGTCTGCATCATCGTAGGTGCCTTCATTTTCGTCCGTGCGCTTCTGCAGGCCTGATCGAAAACATCCCCAACATTCCCCAAATCCCCAACAAGGAGACCCCCATGCCTCTCAACCTCCAGGAACGTCCCATCTTCATGATCGGTGCCGAACGCTCCGGCACCACCTTGGTCATGGCCCTGCTGGGCTGCCACTCCCGCATCGCCGTCCCGGAAGTGGTCTGGTACTATCCCCGCTTCTATCCCTACCTGCACACCTACGGCGACCTGTCTGTCGAAGCCAACTTCCGCACCCTGGCCCAGGAGATGGTCTTTGGCCTCAAGACGCCTTTCTGGGGCATGAAGGTCAATCCCCGCACCATCGTGGACGAAGTCATCGAGCTGGCACCCGAACGCAGCTTTGCCGGTCTGTATGCGGGCATGCATCTGCGCTTCGCCCAGTATGTGAACAAACCCCGCTGGGGCGAGAAGACGCCGCACAACCTCTACTTCGTGGGCCCCATGCACCACGACTTTCCCAACGCCCAGTTCATCTACATCACCCGCGATGGCCGCGACGCCAGCGTGGACTACATGGAATCCTCCTTCGGCCCCACTAACATCTATTGCGCCGCCCAGTCCTGGAAACGTTGCTGGAACGCCGTCAAGGAATGGCGCGAGCCCCTGCGTGAAAAGGGCCTGTGGCTGGATGTGCGCTATGAAGAACTGGTGCGCGAGCCGGAAAAGGTCATGCGCGGCGTCTGCGAATTCCTGGGTGAAGACTTTGAAGAAGGCATGTTCGAGTTCTACAAGACCGACATGTGCAAGGCCCGCGGGGCTTCCCGCGACCACGCTCCCCTGGGCAAGCCCATCAGCGACAAGTACGTGGGTATCCACAAGGACCTGCTCTCCCTGCGCGACCAGCGCATCTTCGCCGCCGTAGCCGGCAAGGAACTGGAAGAGGCCGGCTACACCAATACGGTGGAGCCCGAAATGCCCAGCGAACGCATGATCGAAAAATACCTCGAATTCGACGGCCGCATCCGTGCCGCCACCCTGGATGGCTTTGAAGGCCATATCGTATATGAAAGCTACAATGACTGGCTCATCGACCAGCGTGAAGAACGCCGCAAGAAGGGCCTGTGGGATCTCGCCACGGCGCCCAAGGTCTTCCCTGCCGGTGATCCTGACGAAGAATACATCATCGGTCAGCGTGCGGCCGACAAGTGGAAGAAGCATTTCTCCATCAAGCGTCGCTATGTTGGTGATGTCGTCCTTTAACAGATCCGACCACCTGTAGTCTGCCCGAATCCCCGCGGGCGGCATGATATCGAGGGGCGGGCCGCAAGGCCCGCCCGGAAAAGGACTGGAGCCCGTCATGTCTGAATCGTCGTCTTCTTCCCGTCTGCTGTACCTCCTAGGAGGGCCGGCCCTGTTGCTGCTTGCCTTGGCCATGCCCATTTTCGGCCCCATCGAATCCCGCTTCGGCTTCGGCATCCTGTTCTGGATGGTCTTCTGGTGGATCACCTGCGTCGTTGACATCAAACTGACCTGCCTGGTGCCCATCTTTGTGGCCTGCGTGTACAGCTACATGCCGCTGGGCAAGGTACTGCAGGCCTATGTGCATCGTGAAGCCGTCCTCATCGTCGGCGCCACTGCCATCACCTGCGCCTGGGTACGCTGGGGCTTTGCCCGCCGTCTGGCCCTGAACTTCCTCATGCGCGTCAACGGCAGCGTGCGTGCCCAGACCGCCGGCTGGTTCCTCCTGTGCGGCGTCACGTCCTTCGTGGTGGGCAACACCACGGTGGCCGCCATGTTCGCGCCCGTGGCCGTGGCTTCGCTGATGTACTCCGGCTTCAATACCAATGAGCAGCGCTGGCATTCCAAGGCCGCGTCGAACATCCTCATCGCTGTGGCCTGGGGCGCCAGCGTGGGCGGCATGGCCACCCCGCTGGGCGGCGGCCAGTCCGTGGTGACCTATGGCCTGCTCAACAAGTACCTGGGGCACGACATCTATTTCATCGACTGGACCCTGCGCATGGTGCCCGTCTCCCTGCTGGTCATCGCCGGTGTGGGCCTTATGATGTACTTCATGCACACGGATATGGATCGCTTCAGCGGCAGCAAGGAGTTTTACCGGCAGGAGCTGGAAAAGCTCGGCCCCATGACCTATGAGGAAAAGGTCTCCCTCTACGGTTTCGCCCTGGCCATCCTCCTGGCCGTCCTTCAGCCCCTGTACGCTCCGTACACCAAGGGGCCCCAATGGGCCTGGCTCAAGCCGACCCAGCTGTTCTGCATCATCCCGCTGCTCATGCTGTTCTGGCCCGCCCGCAACGCCAAGGATGAGACCATCCTGTCCGTCAAGGCCCTGCGCGAGCATTTCCCCATCACCATCCTCTTCATGTGGCCCGCCTCTGTGGCCCTGAGCAAGATCTTGGCCACCACGGGCGCCGGTACGGTGTTCGGGAGCTGGATCACGCCCCTGGTCGGCATCAATGACACCCTGTCCATCGTGGCCTGGAGCGTGGCCTCCAACGCCCTGTCCCAGGTGACCAGCGATACCGCGGCCGCCGGTGTCATGGTGCCCCTGGCCATCGAATCCATGGCCAACTGGCGCGGGCTGGCCTTTGGGGCCGTGCCCTGGGTCTGGGTGACGGGCTCGGCCATCAGCTGGTCGTACGCAGTGGCTTCCGCCACCGGTGCCCAGGGCATCGTGGCCGGTTATGGCGCCAACCTCCGCACCATGTTCGTCTGGGGCATGATCGCGGCGCTCATCTCCGTGCTGCTGACGATCCTCTACTTCTGGTTCACCGTCGTGGTCCTCGGTCTGGACTTCTACATCATGCCGCCGGTGTAGCGACCATGTTTCCCGCCATGTCCGGCCTGTTCCCTCGCTTCCGGGCCCGGCATGGCGGCAGATATTCGGCAAGGCGGCCGTGCCGCCCTTCCGATCCCGCGGCGGGGTACACCACACCTCCCCCGCCGCTCCGGGGCTGTCGTACCGAGCGACAGTCCCGGACCTGCATTGACAGCCGCGACATCCCAAGACAATTTTATGGATAAAGATGAGAAAACTAGCTAATGCATAGACGATACTGAAAGATGTCGTCCGTCGCCTGTCTTTGCGGGCCCCCTGCCTCTTGAAGCCGTATGCCCGGTGTCATTCCGACGGCCCGCACCATATCCCATCGGAGCAGGAGACATTATGTTGTCTACTTCCTTTTCCTTCGCCTTCGTTTCGAACTCCGCTGTGGTGGCAGAAAAGGTCCAGACCTATGCCCAGGAGCATGGGTGGCCGCTGGAAGAAGTCCGTCTGGCTACCATGGAAGAGGCGCTGCCCGTGGCCAAACAATTGTTCGACCAGGGTGTGGATGTGATCCTGGGCGGCGGCGGAACCGGGAAGCTCCTGCGCCGTCATCTGAACGAACCCGTCGTCACCATCTCCCGGAGCCATATGTCCATCTTGCAGGCCCTGATGGAAGCCCGCGAATATACGGACAATGTGGCCGTGACATGCTATAACGCCACCCCCCCCTGGTCGGAACTGTTCTCCCGCCTGCTGCACATCCGCCTGCAGCCTATCCGTTTCACCAACTCCCGGGAACTGACCCTGGGCATCACCCAGGCCATCGCCCAGGGCGCCGGCTGCGTCGTGGGGGGCGGCGTCTGCGTCTCCATCGCGCAGGCCCACCACTGCCCGGGCATCGTGGTCTGTCCGGGCAACGAGGCCCTGGAACGGGCCTTCGAGGAAGCGTCCAACATCGCCCAGGCCCGCCGCCGTGACCGCGAACACGCGGCCTGGCTCCAGGACGTGGTCGATGCCCTCCATGAAGGCGTCATAGGCATAGATCCCACAGGCAAGCTGGCCATCAGCAATCCCGTGGCCCGGCAGGCCCTGGGACAAAAGCGCCTCCAGGACGGATGGGCACTGCAGCACCTTGGCCTTACCGAAAGCCTGGAAACGGGCAGGCCCACGGAAGGTACCCTGAAAGGGGAGAACGGCCAGGATCTTGTTTTCACCAGCAGCGCCGTAGTGGTCGACGGAGTCCAGAAAGGGGCCCTGAGCGTCCTGACGCCCGACGTGGTCCTCACGGACCTGCAGCGGCGGCTCAAGCACTCCCGTCAGGCAGGCTTGCGGGCCAGGTTCACGCTGAACGACCTGCTGGGCGAAAGCCCTTCCATGCGGACCCTGCGGGTACACGCGCAGCGTTTCGCCGACTCAGACGCAGGGATCTACATCCACGGGGAAAGCGGGACAGGCAAGGAACTGCTGGCCCACGCCATCCACAACGCCAGTCCCAGGCGCCACGCGGCCTTCGTGGCCGTCAACTGCGGTGCCCTGCCGGAAAGCCTGCTGGAAAGCGAACTGTTCGGCTATGCCGAAGGGGCGTTCACCGGCGCCCGCCGCGGCGGCAAGCAGGGCCTGTTCGAACTGGCACAGGACGGCACCATCTTCCTGGACGAGATCGCGGACATCAGCGCCGCCGTACAGGTCAGGCTCCTGCGCGTCCTGGAAAGCGGCGAGATCTTCCGCCTTGGCGGGGACAGGCCCGTGACCGTCAACGCGCGAGTGGTCTGCTCATCCTGGAAAGACCTCGTGTGCGAGGTCAGGGAGGGACGCTTCCGTGCCGACCTTTACTACCGCCTGACGCTGCTGCGCCTGGAGATGCCGCCCCTGCGCGAGCGCCTCCAGGACATGACCCTGCTGGTCCGGCATATCCTGCGCCGCATGGGCATGATCCACAAGAAAATGACCCCGGAAGCCATCGAGCTCCTTTGCAGCTATCCCTGGCCCGGCAACGTGCGCGAACTGGATGCGCTGCTGCGCCGCTACTGCCTGATGTCCACCAGCGATGCCTGCCAGATCCCCCTGCTGCGGGAACTCCTGCTCGACATGCGCCAGACCCAGGGCATCCTGGCAGCCCCCCCCAGGACGACCGAGGCCCATAAGGAGCAGGATCTGCCCGAGAGCGGCAGCTTGCGCCAGCGCCTGCGGCTGATGGAAAAAAAGATCATCCGCCAGGAACTGGCCCGCCAGCAGTACAGCAAAAAAAGCACGGCCAAATCCCTGGGCATCAGCCTCAATACCCTCTGGCGCAAGATGTACGCTGCCGACTAAGAG
>NZ_JBNPNC010000035.1:0-28783 GCF_050314315.1 Desulfovibrio sp. SGI.102
TTGCTTTGGCCTGTATCCTTTGGAGAAAACTGGTATAGCAAGATGTATGCCGGACATTCTCGTAGTTTTACGATGGTCTCTAAAACGCCTGCCGGCTGCTTTCATGACATAGGTGGGAACGATACACGCACAAGCTCCAGGGATATCTTCGCTCATGATAAGCCCGGGAACAGGAGGCATACGATAACCGACGTTTGGGGGATTAGTTTCGTCCTGTCCTGAGTCCTGAGCAGGGGACAGCCCTGTGCGTCATTGGGGAGGGGATGGGCCACGCCTCGTGCTGCCCGAAAGCAGGAGCAGGCCGTGACCGTTGCAACAGGGCATCTGCGGGCATCGACAGCAGCGCTACAGGGAAGTCTTCCCTCGCTCAAACGAAAAATGCCATGCCCGTCGGCACAGACACCGTTCGGGCATGGCACAAAGTTACAAGGGCTTTTCCCTGTTTTTTAGAACAGCTGCACGCCGCCCAGCCAGTGATGGCGGACGCGGCCCTGCATCTCCCGGCCCAGGAAGGGAGTGTTGTAGCTCTTGGAGTACAGGGTCTCGCGGCTGACGGTCCACTTTTCTTCGGGATCGAAGAGGAAGAAGTCGGCCGGATCACCGGGCTCGAAGCGGTTGAGGGGCAGATTGAAGATCTCGGCCGGGCGCACGCTCCAGAGGCGGTGCAGGTCAGCCTCGCTGATGACGTCCTCGCGCACCAGCTGCCATGTCAGGGTCAGGGCCAGATCCATGCCGGTGAAGCCGCAGGGGGCCTCGTCCAGGGTACGCTCCTTTTCATGGGCGGCGTGGGGGGCGTGGTCGGTGGCCAGGATGTCGATGGTGCCGTCCTTGATGGCCCGGCGCAGGGCCTCGCGGTCTTCGGGGCGGCGCAGCGGCGGGCTGACCTTGGCGTTGGTGTTGTAGCCGTCCAGCGCGGATTCATCCAGCGTCAGGTAGTGGGGGCAGGTCTCGGCCGTGACCTTGACGCCGCGGGCCTTGCCCCAGGCGATGATGTCCACGGTCAGGGCGCTGGAGACGTGGGCGATGTGCACGGGCAGGTTCAGGTATTCGGCCAGCATGATGTCGCGGGCGGCCTGCACGGCCTCGCCCACCGGGGGCTGGCCCTTGACGCCCAGGCTACCGCTGAGGGGACCTTCGTTCATGACCCAGCCGCGGGCCAGGGTGCCGTCCTCGCAGTGATCGATGAAGGTCAGGCCCAGGTCGGCGCCGTATTCCATGACGCGGCGCAGCAGTTCGGTGCCGGGCATGGGACGGCCGTCATTGGAGATGGCCACGCAACCGGCGTCCTTGAGCTCCTGCAGGGGGGCCATCTCCTCACCGGCCAGGCCCACGGTGGCGGCGGCGATGGGGCAGAGGCGCGGACCGTGGGGATGGGTCTGGGCGGCGCGGTCCAGCATGAAACGGGTGACGCTGGCGTTGTCGTTGACGGGCTTGGTGTTGGCCATGCACATGACCGAACCGAAACCGCCGCGGGCGGCGGCCTCTAGGCCGGTGTTGATGTCTTCCTTGTATTCGAAGCCGGGCTCGCGCAGGTGGACGTGGGCGTCCACCATGCTGGGCATGAGGATCAGGCCGCGGGCGTCCACGATCTGGCTGCCTTCGGGCGCGGCGTGATGGCCGGCGGGGGTCATGGTCACGATCTTGCCGTCCCGCACCAGCAGGTCAACGGGGGCGTCCAGGTGACGGGCGTTCTTGATGCACAGGGTCATTTAGCAACCTCCATCGTTACGGGTGGCCAGCAGGTAGAGGACGGCCATGCGAGTGGCCACACCGGACGCCACCTGATCGAGGACCAGGCTGCGCGGGTCGTCGGCCACGTCGTTGGAAATCTCCAGCCCGCGGTTCATGGGGCCGGGATGCAGGACCTTCACGCCGGGGTGGGTGAGTTCCAGATGACGTTCGGTCAGGCAGAAGCGGCGGGAATATTCGGCCAGGTCGGGCAGCAGGCCTGCCTGCTGGCGTTCCAGCTGCAGGCGCAGGCACATGACGGCGTCGGTGTCGCGCACGGCCTGGTTGAGGTCGCCGTACACGTCCACGGGCCAGGATTCCACACCGGCGGGCAGCAGGGTGCGCGGCGCGCACAGGCGCACCTTGGCGCCCAGCATGGTGAGCAGGTGCACGTTGGAGCGGGCCACGCGGCTGTGGGCGATGTCGCCCAGGATGAGCACCTGCTTGCCGGCAAAGGCATCGCCCCAGACCTGCCGCAGGGCGAAGCTGTCCAGCAGGGCCTGGGTGGGATGGGCATGCCAGCCGTCACCGCCGTTGACGATGCCGCAGGAGACACGCTCGGCCAGGAACTGGGCCGCGCCGCTGCTGGGATGACGGATGACGATGACGTCAGGCCCCATGGCCTGCAGGGTCAGGGCCGTGTCCTTGAGGCTTTCGCCCTTGTTGAGGCTGGAACCGGACTTGGCTAGGGAGTAGGTGTCGGCGGAAAGGCGCTTGCCGGCCACATCGAAAGACGTCTTGGTGCGGGTGCTGTTCTCCACGAAGAAGAGCACCACGGTCTTGCCCTTGAGGGTAGGCACCTTTTTGACGGGTCTCAGGTTGATTTCCTGGAAACTGGCGGCCACGTTCAGCAGGTGACGCACGTCCTGTGCGTCGAGCTGGGTGACGTCCAGCAGGTCTTTGTGCGGCCAGCGGTACGTAGTATCTGTAGTCATGGCGTCGTGGGGTTGCAGAATTAAAAAAAAGCCCGCTCAACGGCGGGACAAAAGAAAAACCGGGCAGAACCCCTGCGAACGGCGTTCACAGGGCGCAGATCACCGCGGTACGTTGCCAGACATTTCATGGGGGCAAACCTAGACGCTGCCGGGCGCTTTGTAAAGCAAAAAGTCAGTTGACGCTTTGGGGGGCTTTGTCTACTTTCTTGAGGTATTGCGCCGGACCAGCGGCAGGTGTCCGGTGCCTGTCCCGGGGGCGTGACGGGGCCCGTGGCCCCACGCCTTTTTGTTTTTTCTGCCGTTTCGTACCGCGATCGCGCCTCCGGGCACGACCTGCGCTGCCATGGAGGAAGGTCGTCATGCTCGTTTCAATCCTTGTCTATTTGTGCTGCGGCGCCGTGGCCGGTGTGCTTGCCGGTCTGCTGGGCGTGGGCGGCGGTATCGTCATCGTGCCCATGATGGTGGCGGTCTTTCCCAGTCAGGGCATCCCGGCCGAATATGTGCAGCAGATAGCCCTGGGCACCTCGCTGGCCAGCATCATGATCACGTCCATCTCCAGCAGCCGGGCCCATCACAAACGCGGTGCCGTCCACTGGGACATCTTTCGCAACATCACGCCCGGCATCCTGCTGGGCACCTTCCTGGGCGGTCTGGTGGCCACCCACATGCCGACCCTGTTCCTGAAGGTCTTCTTCATCTGCTTCCTGGGCTTCGTGTCCCTGCAGATGCTGTCCAACTACCGTCCCCCGGCCAGTCGTGAGATGCCCGGCGCCCTGGGCACCGCCGGTGTGGGCGGCGTCATCGGCCTCATCTCCAGTTTCGTGGGCATCGGCGGCGGGACGCTCTCCGTGCCGTTCATGAGCTTCTGCAACGTGCCCCTGCATCACGCCGTGGGCACCTCGGCCGCCATCGGCTTCCCCATCGCCGTGGCCGGTACGCTGGGCTATATCGTGGGCGGCTGGAATGCCCCCGGCCTGCCCGCCGGCTGTGTGGGCTTCGTGAACCTGATGGCCTTTTTCGGCATCGCTGCCGCCAGCTTCATGACGGCCCCCATCGGTGCCAGGCTTTCCCACTCCCTGCCCACGGCCAAGCTCAAGAAGGGCTTTGCCGTCTTCCTCATCATCGTGGCCCTGCGCATGCTGGTGGGCCTGTTCTAGGATCATCCCCGGGCGGACCGGGACCGTCACCGTTTCGGGGCCTCGCGTCCCTGCCGAGGCCGTCGTGCTCTTTTGCGGAGCGCGGCGGCCTTGGACGGAACGGGCCTGTCCGTCCCTGTTTCAAGGCTGGCACGCGGCCTTCCACCGTAACCATTTCGAATCGGGAGACCCATGAAGCTGAAAACATACAATAACAGGCTCGCTGAGTCCGTCTGGTGGAACCTGCTCTGGCTGACCATCGGCGCCTTTTTCGTCACCGTATGCGTCAAGAGCGTCGTGGCTTCGCACGCCATGCTGGCTGGCGGTGTCCTGGGCATGGCCCTGCTGGTGTTCTACAATACCGGCCTGCTGACGCCCCTGATCTGGTATCTGGTGCTCTCCATCCCCATCTGGGTCTGGGGCTGGTTCTTCGTGGGGCGCCGCTTCTTGCTCTATACGGCCTACGGCACCATCTGTACTACCATCTTCGGCATGTTCGTGGACTTCCAGATCCCCATCAACAACGAGGTCTACGCCGCCGTGGTGGCCGGGGTGCTGCACGGCACCGGCGTGGGCATGATGCTGCGCACCCTCGGCAGCGGCGGCGGTACGGACATCATCGCCGTGGCCCTGAAACAGCGCTGGAACATCCCCATCGGGCAGTTCAGCTTTGCGGTCAACATCTGCATCTTCCTGGTGGGCGCGTTCAGCCTGTCGCTGGACATCATCATCGCGTCCACCATCATGATGTTCATCTCGGCCAATACGCTGGAGTATGTGGTGGGCCTGTTCAACCACCGCAAGCTGGTGATGATCATTTCCGAGAAGGGCGAGGAGGTCAGCGAGGCCATCCTGGCCAGCGAGCGCTTCGGCGTGACCCTGATCCGGGGCAAGGGCGCCTATTCCGGCGGCGACAGGGAGATCCTGCTCACCGTCACCAACAACGTGGCCCTCAAGCGTCTGGAGAACCTGGTCTTCATGGTGGACCCCAAGGCTCTGTTCGTGGTGGAGAACACCTTTTACGTGTCCGGCGGACAATTCTCGCGCCGGAATTGATGCCCTATGCTGCAAGAACATGACGACCGGCTCCGCATCATCCGCGCCCGGACCATCCTGGATATGCTCGGGGAGCGCCCCGCCACGGGCCGCGACCTTTTCCGCCCCCTCAAGGGCCTGGACAATGCGGCGCTGCTGGTACGCGGCGGCCGCGTTCTGGACGTGCTGCCCTGGAAGAGCGTGCGCGTGCCTGTCGGGACCCCGGTGACGGACATGGGCGACGTGACCCTGATGCCCGGCAGCATCAACGCCCACTGCCATCTGCAATTGTCGCATACGGCGGGCCGGACGTTGTTCGGCGCGGGCTTCACGGCCTGGCTGCGCAGCCTCATCGCCCTCTTGCGCGAAGAGCATGACGGCACGGCCCTGATCGGGGCCTGCCGGGACATGGCCGCGGCGGGCACGGCCCATGTGGGCGATTATGCCGGGGACGGCCTGCTGGCGGTGGATGCCGCCGTGCGGGCGGAAGGCATGGGCGTGACCCATTTTTGCGAGTGGTTCGGCGGTCAGGCCCCCTTCATCGACGACGGGCGTCCCTGGCCGCCGCGCTGCCGTGCCCTGCTGGAAGGCCGGCCGGAAATGGCCGGGCGCTGTGCTCCGGCCGGGCACGCCCTGTATTCCACGGATGCCCGCGTGTTGCAGGATGCGCGGCAGTGGTGTCGGCTGAAGGGGCGTCCCTTCGCCCTGCATCTGGCGGAATCCGAGGAGGAGACGCGCCTGCTGCTTGACGGCGAGGGCCCCCTGTGGGACTGCTACCGGGGCATGGTGCTGCCGGAAGACTGGGCCGTGCCGCATCTGCGGCCTGTGGCCTATGCCCGGCGTCTCGATCTGCTGGGTCCGGGCACGCTGGCCGTGCACGGCGTGCAGCTGGAGCCCGCCGAAGTGACGGCCCTGGCCGCTAGCGGCAGCGCCCTGTGCCTGTGCCCCCGTTCCAACGAATATCTGGCCGTGGGCACGGCGCCCGTGGCCGCGCTGCTGGAGTCCGGCCTGCTGTGCTGTCTGGGCACGGACGGCCTCAGCTCCAACACGGATCTGGATGTGCGTCAGGAAGCTGTTTTTTTGCGCGAAAGGCTGGACGTTGCCCCGCAGGCCCTGATACGGTGCCTCACTGTGAACGGGGCCGCCGCACTGGGCCTTACCGGATACGGGCGTCTCGAACCCGGGAGCAGGGCCGTTTTCAGTGTGCTGCCTGAAAGCCTCTCCATCTGATCCCATGCTATTTCGGCCGGTATGTCTCCGGCCTTCCACGACAGTTGTCCTTCATATTCACCGAATCATCAGAACGAGCAATAACGGGAAAGGTTATGAGCGAAGCAATCCTTGACTGGAAGGAAGCCATGGCGCGCGTGGATACCACGCGCGGGCTCTATGTGAAGCTGCTGCGAAACTTCATCGAGACGGAACGGGACACCCCCGTCAGGGTCTCGGTAGCGCTGAAGAACGGTCAGCAGGAAGAAGCCCGCGCCATGGTCCATGCCACGCGTGAAGCTGCCGCCGAACTGGGCGGCAAGGCGCTGGCGGCGGTCGCGCTGGAGCTTGAGATGGCCATCAAGGCCGGTGCGGACACCACGGTGGCCCTGCACCGTTTCGACAGCATCACCACGGATACCCTGGTGGCCATGGCCACGGTGGCCGCACAATAAACAGATGTTTTTCCGCCCGTCCCCCGCATCCCTGATGCCGGGAGGAGCAAAAAAGTCTTTTTTTTTCCATCGTTGCAACTGTCGTGGAAGGCCCTTTCCGCCCCGGACGGGGAAAGAGGAAAGGGCTTTTTCTTTTGTACGTTTTGGGATATGCTGTCCGCTTGCAACAACTCGTACCTTTGGGAGAGTACCTTATGAAAAAGCTCGGGCTTTTGCTGGGAGTGGTAGCCTTGCTTGTGCCTTCGCTGGTTCTGGCGGGCGACATCAAGATCGGTCTGATGTGTCCGTTGACGGGCAAATGGGCCTCCGAAGGGCAGGACATGAAAAATATCGTGAGCCTGCTCGTGGATGAAACCAATGCCAAGGGCGGCATCAACGGCAGCAAGATGGAACTGGTGGTGGAAGACGACGCCGGTGACCCGCGCACCGCTGCCCTGGCGGCCCAGAAGCTGGCTTCCGCCGGTGTGGTGGCCGTCATCGGCACCTACGGCTCCGCCGTGACCGAAGCCACCCAGAACATCCTGGCCGAATCCGAGCTGGTGCAGATCGGTACCGGCTCCACCAGCGTGCGCCTGACCGAAAAGGGCCTGCCGCTCTTCTTCCGCACCTGTCCGCGTGACGACGCCCAGGGCAAGGCCGCTGCCGCCGCCATCATCAAGGCCGGTTACAAGAAGGTGGCCCTGCTGCACGACAACTCCTCCTATGCCAAGGGCCTGGCCGAAGAAAGCCAGGCGGCCCTGGAAAAAGCCGGTGTGAAGATCATCTTCTACGATGCCCTGACCCCCGGCGAACGTGACTACACCGCCATCCTGACCAAGCTGAAGGCCGCCAACCCCGACCTGATCTTCTTCACCGGCTACTACCCCGAAACGGGCATGCTGCTGCGCCAGAAGAAGGAAATGGGCTGGGATGTGCCCATGATGGGCGGTGACGCCGCCAACCATCAGGACCTGGTCAAGATCGCCGGTCCCGAAGCCGCTGCCGGTTACGTCTTCGTGAGCCCGCCGCTGCCGCAGGACATGGATACCGACGAGGCCAAGAACTTCCTGAAGGCCTTCAAGGACCGTTACAAGACCGTGCCCGTCTCCGTGTGGGCCGTGCTGGCCGGTGACGCCTACAAGGTGCTCGAGGCCGCCATCGCCAAGGGCAACGACGATCCCGAAAAGATCGCCGAATGGCTCAAGCAGCTCAAGGAGCTGCCCACCCTGTCCGGCAAGATGGGCTTTGACGAAAAGGGCGACCGTGTGGGTGATTTCTACCGCATCTACAAGGTGAACAACGCAGGCAAGTTCGAGCTCCAGGCTCGATAGAAAAGTCATCCGAAGCGGGGCGGCGGGCAGTGAACGCCGCCCCGCAAACTGCGCCGTGGGGCGCATGACCGAGACATGGAACAGTTTTTTCAACAACTTTTGAACGGCCTTGCCGTGGGCGGCATCTACGCGCTGGTGGCCCTGGGCTACACCATGGTCTATGGCGTGCTCAAGCTCATCAACTTCGCGCATGGCGACCTGTTCACCATCGGCGCCTATCTGGGCCTGACCCTGCTGGTGAGCTGCAACCTGGCGGGCGTGCTGCCGCCGGTGGTGGCCGTGCTGGCGGTCTTCATCATGGTGGGCATCATGGTGGCCATCATCGGCTGCCTGCTGGAGCGCGCCGCCTATCGCCCCCTGCGCAAGGCCGGGCGCCTTTCGGCCGTGGTGTCCGCCCTGGGCGCTTCCATCTTTTTCCAGAACGCCGTCATGCTGGTCTACGGCGCGCGCTTCTACGTTTATCCCGACTGGCTGCGACCGGACTTCACCGTTGACCTCTTCGGCATCGCCGTCCCCGGCGTGCGCCTGATGGTCATCGCGGCCAGCGTTATCCTGATGCTGGCCCTGTGGGCCTTCATCCAGCGCACCCGTATCGGCGCGGCCGTGCGTGCCGTGGCCATCGACCAGGGCGCTGCCCGCCTCATGGGCATCAACGTGGACCGCATCATCTCCCTGGTCTTCTTCATCGGTCCCGGCCTGGGCGGCGCAGCCGGCCTCATGGTGGGCATCTACTACGGCCAGATCGACTTCACCATGGGCTGGTCCTACGGCCTCAAGGCCTTCACCGCCGCCATCCTGGGCGGTATCGGCAACATCCCCGGCGCCATGATCGGCGGCCTGCTGCTTGGCGTCATCGAAGCCCTGGCCGCCGGCTACATCGCCATCGCCTGGAAGGATGCCATCGCCTTCACGGTGCTGATCCTCATCCTGATCATCCGTCCTACGGGCATCCTGGGCGAAAGGACGGCCGACAAGCTATGAACCGCACCATCGTCATCGTCGCGCTGGCGGCGGCCCTGCTGGTCCTGCCGCTGTTCACCAATCCCTACTGGACGGACGTGTGCGTCAGCATCGGCCTGTATGCCCTGCTGGCCCTTTCGCTCAACGTCATCCTGGGACAGGCCGGCATCTTCCATATGGGGCATGCCGCCTTCTTTGCCGTAGGGGCGTACGGTACGGCCATCCTGAACACCATGTACCACTGGCCCATCTTCCTGACCATGCCGGTGGCAGGCTGTGCGGCGGCCCTGTTCGCCCTGGTGGTGGCGCTGCCCATCATCCACCTGCGTGGTGACTATCTGCTCATCGTGACCATCGGTATCGTGGAGATCGTGCGCATCGCGCTCATCAATGACGTGGGCGGTCTGACCGGCGGTTCCAACGGCATCTTCGGCATCAGCCGTCCCGTGTTCTTCGGTTTCCGCATCTTCAAGCCCCTGCATTTCTATTATCTGGTCTGGGGCATGGTGGGCGTCAGCCTGCTGCTGTTCTACGGCCTGTGGCGTTCGCGCATCGGCCGCGCCCTCAACTGCATCAAGGAAGATGACGTGGCCGCCGAAGGCTGCGGCATCAACGTGACCCACTACAAGCTCATGGCCTTCGTGCTGGGCGCGTTCTGGGCCGGTATGGCCGGCACCCTCTATGCCGCCAAGATGACCACCATCGCGCCGGAATCCTTCAACTTCATGGAATCCGTCATCATCTTCGCCGTGGTCATCCTTTCGGGCGGCAGCCAGCTGGGCGTGCTGGTGAGCGCCTTCCTGTTCATCGGCCTGCCCGAGCTGCTGCGCGAGTTCTCCGGTGCGCGCATGCTCATCTTCGGCCTGGCCATGATGCTGATGATGATCTGGCGTCCCCAGGGCCTCATGCCGCCCAGGAGCCGCCGTTACGGCGTGGCGGCGCTGCTGGAGGCCATCAAGGCCCGTGCCTGTGCCGACGCTGAGGGCAACGCGGTCCGCCTGGCGGACGATGCCCGCACTGCCGAGAAGGAAGGAGGCCGCGCATGAGCCTGCTGCAACTGCATGAGATCAGCAAGATCTTCGGTGGCCTGATCGCCATCAACGAGCTGTCCTTCTCGGTGGAGCAGGGCAGCGTGGTGGGCCTCATCGGTCCCAACGGGGCGGGCAAGACCACGGTCTTCAACTGCATCACGGGCAACTACAAGCCCGAACACGGCCGCATCACCTTCGGCGGCCAGGACATCACCGGCAAGCGCCCGCACAATATCGTGGAGATGGGCATTGCCCGCACCTTCCAGAGCATCCGTCTGTTCGGCAAGCTGCCCGCGCTGGAGAACGTGCTGGCGGGCCGTCACTGCCGCCTGAAGTCCGGCTTTTTGTCCTCCATGCTGCACACGCCCTGGCAGCGCCGCGAGGAAAAGGCCGCTGTGGAACGCTGCATGGAAGAACTGGAGTTCGTGGGCCTGGCCGATCATTACGCCGAGGCCGCCAGCAGTCTTTCCTACGGCAACCAGCGCCTGCTGGAGATCGCCCGCGCCCTGGCCTCCGACCCCCGGCTGCTGATCCTGGACGAGCCCGCCGGCGGCATGAACGACCAGGAGACCGTGGCCCTGGTGGATACCATCGCGGCCATCCGTGACCGTGGCATCACCGTGCTGCTCATCGAGCACGACATGCGCCTGGTCATGCAGATCTGTGAACACCTTGTGGTGCTGGAAAACGGCACCCTCATCGCCCAGGGCACGCCCGACCATGTCCGCAACCATCCTGCGGTCATCGAGGCCTATCTGGGTTCCGACGATTCCGAGACGTGGTAATATGGCACTGCTGACGCTATCCAACATACATGTCCGTTACGGCAGCGTGGAAGTGCTGCACGGTATCGACCTGCACGTGGACGAAGGGGAGATCGTGACCATCCTGGGCGCCAACGGCGCGGGCAAGAGCACGACCCTGCTGTCCATCAGCGGTCTTGTGCGGCCCTGCGAAGGGGAGATCATCTTTGACGGCAAGCCCCTGCTCAAATACCCCAGCCACGAAGTGGTGAACCTGGGCATCGCCCAGTCGCCCGAAGGCCGCCGGGTCTTCGGCACCATGAGCGTGCTGGAGAATCTGCGCCTGGGGGCCTTCTGCATCCGCGACAAGGAACGCAGCGAGCGGACCCTGGAGTGGATCTTCGAGCTGTTCCCGCGTCTGTTCGAGCGCAAGCAGCAGCTGGCGGGCACGCTTTCGGGCGGCGAGCAGCAGATGCTGGCCATCGGTCGCGCCCTCATGGCCGAGCCGCGCCTGCTCCTGCTGGACGAACCCTCGCTGGGCCTGGCGCCGCTTTTGGTGCGTTCCATCTTCGAGACCGTGCGCGCCATCAACCAGAAGGGCGTCACCGTGCTGCTGGTGGAGCAGAACGCCCGCGCGGCCCTCAAGCTGGCCTCGCGCGGCTATGTGCTGGAAGTGGGCAACGTGGCCATGGAGGACACGGCCGCCAATCTGCTGGCCGACGCCAGCGTGCGCGAAGCCTATCTGGGCGGCTAACCGTCTGCCCGACACATGCGATAAAAAAGAGCCCCTGCCTGATGCGGGGGCTCTTTTGCGTTATGGGCTCAGCGGTGGCGGAAGCCGTACAGCAGGAGCAGGAAAGAACATGCTCCTGGCGGTTCAGTTGGCGGACAGTTGGGTGCCAGGATGACAGCGGCCGTGCGGCAGAAGGGCGTCCCGCACGGTACCAATGATCCGCGCGCTGGACGAGCCTGCCTGCCCCGTGTGCTTGCTTATTGTTCCTCCCGCTCTGCCATGCAGGTCCGCCGCAACGGGAACATCCCTCCGGCTTTACTTGTCGATCTGGCTTTCCGTAAAGGCGTCCGCACGATGCCCCATGAGGGTGATCCCGCCGTATTCCCGTTCGAATTCTTCCAGCTCCTCAGGCGTCAGGCTCACGGCAGCACCGCCGAGAAAGTCGTCGAGATGGGCCGGATTGGTCGTGCCGGGGATGGGAGCGATCCAGGGAGCCTGGGCCAGGAGCCAGGCGATGGCGAACTGGGACATGGTGCACTGCTTGCGCTCGGCCCAGCTACGGATCAGGTGGGGCAGGGGCATGTTGTGCTTCAGGGCCTCCGGAGTGAACTGCGGCAGGGTGGACAGGCGCCCTGTGGTAAAGCGGCTGTTCTCGTCGATGGCGCCGGTCAGGAAACCCCGTCCCAGAGGGCAGTAAGGGACAAGGCCGATGCCCAGTTCCCGCAGGGTGGGGAAGATCTTGGTCTCCGGTTCGCGCCACAGAAGGGAGTATTCGCTCTGCACGGCGCTGACGGGCTGGACGGCATGGGCCCGCCGGATGGAGGCCGCGCTGGCCTCGGACAGACCGAAGTGAAGGACCTTGCCTTCCCGGATGAGGTCTTTCACCGTTCCGGCCACGTCTTCCATGGGGACCTTGGGGTCCACACGATGCTGGTAGAGCAGGTCGATGCGGTCGGTGCGCAGGCGCCGCAGGGAACCTTCCACGGCTCGCCGGATGTGGTCGGGACGGCTGTTGAGGGCCGTAGGCCGGCCTTCTTCGACGCCAAAGCCGAATTTGGTGGCGATGATGACCTTGTCGCGCACCGGGGCCAGGGCTTCGCCGACCCATTCCTCACTGGTGTAGGGGCCGTAGACCTCGGCCGTATCGAAAAAGGTCACGCCGCTGTCGTATGCCCGCCGGATCAGGGCGATCATGTCCTTTTTGGCATAGGTGCCGCCATAGTAGCCTACCATGGGCAGACAGCCGAGGCCGATGGCAGAGACCTGCAAGGAGCCGAGACGGCGTTGCGGCAGGGAGTGGGGCTGCTGCCTGTTTTTTGTGGCGGATGGGGAGGACAGTGCCGCGGCATGGGCCATGCCGTGCAGGGAGGAGGACAGAAGGGCGGCCGCTCCGACGGCCAGGCCACCGGCAAGGAAGCGGCGGCGGGCAAGCTGGTTTTCTCTCGTGATCGTATTCATGATGTACCTCCGTCAGCATCTGGCTGTGATCCCTGTATAGGCAGAGCACACGAAGGAAGAAAGAAACGATCTTTGCAATTAGTTGCCTGTTTTTGGCGATGCCGGCAGATCCGGTCGGATGCGGCAAGATGCTGTCATTCCACCATCTCCGTTCGTCGGCGATAAGGAGCCCATCCCGCCAAAGAAAGGTTTTACGGCATGGGGCGCAGAAAAAGGGGCGCTTTTTCCAAAGCGCCCCTTCCCCCATAAAAATGGAAGATGCCTATTTGCCCGCGAACAGGGCCAGGGCCCGCCCGGCGGCCATGCCGCTGGCCCAGGCCCAGTGCAGGTTGTAGCCGCCCAGCAGGCCGGTGACATCCAGCAGCTCGCCCACGATCCAGAGGTTTTCCCGCACCGTGCTTTGCAGGCTGTAGGGATCCACCTGCCGGGTGTCCACACCGCCGCGGCAGGCCTCGGCTTTTTTCAGCCCGGCCAGACCGGCGGGGACGGTGCGGAAATCATGGATGCGGGCACAGATCTGCTGCCGGGCGGCGCGGGAAAGTTCGGCTATCTTGCGGCCCGCAGTCTCCGGCGACAGCAGGGCGTCCACCAGACGCTGGGGCAGCAGGCGGCGCAGCAGTCCGCGCGGGGTCTGCTTGCCCTGGCCGGGGCCGTCCAGCAGGGCGGCCAGATCGCTGCCGGGCAAAAAGTCCAGGGCAACCTCCTGTCCCGGCCGCCAGAACAGGGAGGCCTTGAGGCTGGCCGGGCCGCTGATGCCGTCGTGGGTGAAGAGCAGGTCGTCCTGCCAGACGGGATCCGCGGCCAGCGAAGGGGAAAGCCCGGCCTGCGGCAGGCCGATGCGCACCGGCAGGCTGATGCCCGCCAGATTGTCGTCCAGCCAGCCGGGGGCCATGCGGAAGGGGGCCAACGCCGGAGCATGCTCCACAAGGCGGTGCCCCAGTGCCTGGGCCAGCCGGAACCCGCTGCCCGTGGCTCCGCATTGCGGCCAGGCGGGACTGCCCAGGGCCAGCACCAGACGGTGGCAGCGCCAGAGGCCCTGCGAGCTGCCGACCTCGAAGCCCGCGCCATCGGGCAGGGGCACCACGTCATGCACGTCGGTCTGGCAGTGGAGGGCACAGCCCTGACGGCGGCAATCCTGCACCAGGGCATCCAGCAAACGTTTGGCCGGGACAGTCAGGAACAGCTGGCCGTGGGCGCGTTCTTCCACGGGCAGGCCCCAGCCGTGCACCAGGCGCTCCATGTCCTGCGGAGTGAAGGCATCCAGTGCGGGCTCGCAGAAGGCGGGATCGGCGCAGGCATAGTGATGGGCCGCCAGACGGCGGTTGGTGAAGTTGGCCTTGCCGCCGCCGCTGATGCACAGCTTGCGGCCGGGGGAGGGGGCACGTTCCAGCAGGACCACGTCCAGGCCGTGGGCCGAGGCTTCGCGGGCGCACATAAGGCCCGCCGCACCTGCCCCCAGGATGAGGACGTCCGTTTTCCGGGGAGCGGCGTTTGACAGGGCCTTTCTGACAGGTCTAGGATGAAAGTTTGCTTGCATCCCACCGTTCTTACACGAGGCCTGCCGTCATGCCAATACTGCCCAGCCGCTACCGCGCGCCGCTCTGGCTGCGCAATGCCCATGTCAACACCATCTGGTCCGCCAAATGCCGCCGTCTGGACTTTCCCGATGCGGCACAGGCCGCCCGCTGCCGAAGGGTACGTCTGGATACGCCGGACGGGGATTTTCTGGATGTGGATGTCTACACGCCCCCGCCGGGCCTGCCGGAACGCGGGGTGGCCATTCTGTCGCACGGTCTGGAAGGCCATAGCCGCCGCCGGTACATCCTGGGACTGGCGCGCGTGCTGCTGGAAGAAGGTTTCCGGGTGCTGGCCTGGAACATGCGCGGCTGCTCCGGCGAACCCAACCGGACCGACCGCCTGTACCATATGGGCGTGACGGTCGATCTGGCCACGGTAGTGCGTTACGCCGAGCAGTGGGATATGCCCATCCTGCTGGCCGGGTTCAGCATGGGCGGCAACCAGACCTGCATGTATCTGGCCAGGGAGCAGGTCTCGCCGCTGGTGCGTGCGGCGGCGGTCGTCTCCGTGCCCTGCGATCTGGTGGGCGCGGCCAAAGTCATGGACGGGCCCGGCTGCCGCATCTATTTGCGCTATTTCCTGCGGACCATGTGTCCCAAGGTTCGTGAAAAAGCGGCCCGGTTCCCCAATTACCCTTCGGTGGAGGGTATCGAGAAGTTCCGTACCTTCGCGGAATTCGACGGCCGCTTCACCGCGCCCCTCTACGGCTATGCCAGCGCCCAGGATTACTGGCGCGAGAACAGCTCGCTGCCCTGGCTGCCGTCCATCCAGACGCCGCTCTATATGCTGATGGCCAAGGACGACCCCTTCTGCTCGCCTTCCTGCTATCCCGTGGACATGGCGGCCAAAAGCGGGACCCTGCATCTGGAAGTGGCCCCGCACGGCGGGCATGTGGGCTTTGCCCAGCCCGGCAGGGACTATTACAGCGAGGAGCGCATACGCGATTTCGTACGCTCACTGTGGTGAGTCGGGGGAGTGGATAGATGGTTTTGAGGGGGAAGGGCCCTTTTTCTGGCGGAAAAAAGGGCCCTTCCCCCTCAAACTCCCCCATCCTCCAAAAACCGCTCGTATGGTCTTTTGACAGTGACGCATGATGCAGCGGGCAGCCTTTGCTGCCGGTCCCCCGATGTATGGGGAGATGGACGCGGGGAGATCCTTTGAAAGGATGCTTGCGTCAGAGGCGGTGTAGCCGGAGTGTGGCCGGGGGGAAAGCTGGAAGTTGCCCGGGAAGGGCGATGAGCTGGGCTCTTTGCCTTTTGCCGTACTCTTGGCGGAGCCTTCGTTTTTTCCCTGCAGTGGGACAGGACGCGTTTTCAAGTAGATATTTTTCCGGACGCGCGGAGGCGTGTTCGAGGCCATACGACCAGCCGTTTTTTTGCACCGTAGGCGGCTTGCGGCCCTAGCTTTTTTATTGTCGTTTTTGTGGTGTGCCGGGGGACTGTGAGCGAAGGGAGACCGTTGCTCATCCGCAGCCTCCATCTTCCTGAACAAAGCGCGTTTGGGGAAGGGGTGGGGCTTGGGGAGGGGGAACCCCTTTGTGCGCCAGCCAAAGGGGTTCCCCCTCCCCAAAAAACGACCTATTTGCCTCGGGCCAGCTGGCGGTTGGTGCGGGCCGTGGCCTGGGCGGCCAGCGGGTCATCGGGCCAGGGATGGCGCGGATAGCGGCCGCGCATCTCGGCACGCACCTGCGGGTAGCCGTTGCGCCAGAAGTGGCCGAGGTCACGCGTGATCTGCAGGGGGCGCCCGGCGGGCGAGAGCAGATGCAGGGTCAGCGGCACGCGCCCGTCGGCGATGTGGGGCGTATCCTCGCAGCCGAAGAATTCCTGCAGCTTGGCGGCCACGAAGGGCCCGCCTTCGGCATCATACACGATGGGATGCGATCTGCCGGAAGGGGCCTGCCATTGTGCGGGGGCCAGCTGTTCGAGTCGTCGCGGCAGTGGGTAGGGCAGCAGACAGCGCAGGGCATCGGCCAGCCGGGCAGCGGAGAGCTGGCGCAGGTCGGTGCAGGTGCCCAGATGGGGCGCCAGCCAGTTTTCCAGCTCGTCCAGCAGCCAGGTATCGGAGAGGTCGGGCCAGGGATCGCCCCATGTCTGGTGCAGCAGGCGCACACGGGCCAGCCATTGGCGCGCGGGCTCGTCCCAGGGCAGAACACGCAGCCCCTGGTCGCGGATGAAGGCACACAGGGCCAGGGCGCAGGCGTCGCCATCGGGACGGGGCAGCGGGGCATCGTCCAGCAGCAGGGCCCCCAGACGGCGACGGCGGCGGGCACTGACCTGGCCTTCCGGACTGACGTTCAGGTCTTCGCTTTCGGTGATCTCTGACCGGAAAAGTTTTTCCAGCACGTCCTGCTCCAGCGCTGCGGCCAGACGGATGCGGCCGCGCGTGCCTGCATCCACGGCAGCCACGGCCAGCATGTCCTGCCGGGCCAGACTGTCCGTCAGGGGCAGGACGGCAGCCTTGCCGTTGCGCATGAGGTACTGGGCCATGCCGTTGTTCTCGCCGCTGCGCAGGGCCACCCGCTCGGGATAGGCCAGGGCCACGACCTCGCCCAGATGGGGCAGCTGTTGCCGTGCCGTGCGCAGCAGGGAAGCCCCGGAGGCATCGGAACCGTTGCCGGTGGGGATGTCCGCCAGTCGTGCCATACGTTCCGCCCACTGGCGCAGACGGCGGAAAGTTCCGTGCCCGTCGCCGGGCGCGCAGAAGCGGTCCAGGCGCAGCGCCAGCGAGGCGTCCGCTAGCGGCAGGGGATCGCGCTCATCCAGCAGGGAAGCCACACAGGCGGCCAGAGCGCCGTATCCGTGTTCCCGGGCGCGTAGCAGCAGGCAGGCCAGCCGGGGCGGCAGGGGCAGCTTTACCAGCTGCCGGCCCAAGGGCGTAGGCAGCAGTTCTTCCGTGCCGGGCTCGATGGCTCCCAGTCCGGCCAGCTGTTCCCGGGCCACGGCCAGATGGGCCTTGGGAGGCAAGTCCAGCCAGAGCAGGTCTTCGGGCCTGCGTGTGCCCCAGACGGCCAGTTGCAGGCAGAACGGCGCAAGGTCCGCATCCAGGATCTCCGGCCGCTGTTGGGGGCGGAAGCCGTGCTCTTCGGCCTGCTGCCACAGGCGGCAGCAGATGCCGGGCTCCAGACGCCCGGCGCGACCGGCCCGCTGCCGGGCCCCGGCCAGCGAGACGCGCACGGTCTCCAGGCGGGAAAGGCCGCTGGCCGGATCGAAACGGCTCTCGCGGGAAAGGCCCGCATCCACCACCAGACGGATGCCTTCGATGGTCAGGGAGGTCTCGGCGATGGCCGTGGCCAGGACGACCTTGCGCTCGCCTGCGGCCGCCGGGGCGATGGCCGCATCCTGTTCCTGCGGACTCAGCATCCCGTAAAGAGGGTAGAGGCGGGTATCGGCGGGCAGGCGTCCTTCCAGCAGCTCGGCCACACGGCGGATCTCGCCCGTTCCGGGCAGGAAGGCCAGCAGGCTGCCGGATTCCTGACGCATGAGGGCCGCGATGACATCGGCCATGTACGGCCACAGGGCCTGGGGGCCGCTGTGGGCCGCGGCGGGCGGCAGCGGCAGATAGCGCTCCTCCACGGGGAACTGGCGGCCCTCGCAGGCGATGACCGGCGCATCCTCCAGCAGGGCGGCCACCTTGTGGCTGTCCAGCGTGGCGGACATGACCAGCAGGCGCAGGTCGGGCCGGAGCACGGCCCGGCTCTCCAGACAGAGGGCCAGCCCCATGTCGGCATGCAGGGAACGCTCGTGGAATTCGTCGAAGATGACGCAGCCCACGCAGGAGAGCTCGGGATCGGCCAGGAGGCGGCGGGTCAGCACCCCTTCGGTGATGATCTCCAGCCGGGTCCGGGCCGAGACGGCGCTTTCCTGCCGCATGCGGTAGCCCACGGTCTGGCCCACGTCCTCGCCCAGCAGGCGGGCGGCGTAACGCGCCAGGGCCCGGGCAGCCACCCGGCGCGGCTCCAGCAGCAGGATCTTTCTGCCCTCCAGCCAGGGGGCCTCCAGCAGCCACAGGGGCACGCGGCTGCTTTTCCCGGCGCCGGGAGGGGCGCTCAGGACGGCATTGCCGTGTTCCAGGGCGCCGGCAAGTTCCGCACGGACGGCATCCACAGGAGCGGAAGGAAGATCGGGGCAACGGTAAGGCCGGGCAGCGGCGGAGGAATCTTTCATGACGGTCGCGCGGAAGGGAAGATGCATCCCTGTTTTTTACTGGAAATTGATGGCCTGTCAGTGTATTGACAGTGTAAAGGCCATGAACGTGGAGAATATGCATGGAGCTCAAGAGCAACGGAATCATCGGGCAAAGCGCCAGCCTGGCCGGTGTGTTCAAGATCCTGGGCAAAGTGGCGCCCACGGACAGCACTGTGCTTGTAACCGGGGAATCGGGAACAGGCAAGGAATTGCTGGTGCGGGCCCTGCATGCTGCCAGCCCCAGGGCTGACAGACCCTTCGTGCCCGTCAACTGCGGCGCCATCCCCCGTGATCTTCTGGAAAGCGAACTTTTCGGCCATGAAAAGGGAGCCTTCACGCACGCCCTGCGTTCCCGCCCCGGCCGTTTCGAACTGGCGGACGGGGGCACCATCTTCCTGGACGAGATAGGCGAGATGGAGCCCGGCCTGCAGGTCAAGATCCTGCGCGTGCTGCAGGAAAAGGAAATAGAACGCGTGGGCGGCACGGGCTGCCGCAAGGTGGACGTGCGCATCGTGGCGGCCACCAACCGGGATCTGGAAGCCGCCGTGGCCGCGGGCACCTTCCGCGAAGATCTTTATTACCGCCTCAACGTCATCCCCATCCATCTGCCGCCCCTGCGCGAACGGGGGCAGGACGTCCTGCTGCTGGCCCGGCATTTCCTGGGCCGCTTCTGCCGCAAGAAGGAACGGCCCCCGCTGGAGCTTTCGCCCGTCGTGCAGCGCATCCTTCTGGCCTATGCCTGGCCGGGCAATGTCCGCGAACTGGAAAATGTCATGGAACGCCTGAGCGTGCTGGTCGACGGGCATATCGTATCCCCGGAGGATCTGCCGGCGCGTCTGCTCCAGAGTGTGGGAGATATTGCCTTGTTGCCGGAAGTGGAGGAATATGCCCCTGAGGCTGACGTCCTTTCCGGTGCCGGGAACGGGGAGCCCGCTGCGGCTGCCTCCAGCCCTTCCTCTGGTTTCGTCTGGCCGGATCTCCAGACTCTGGAGGCCCGGGGGATGGGACTGAAAGAATTCCTGGATGCCGTGGAGATGCACCTGATCGAAGAGGCCCTGCAGCGGACCGACGGAGTGAAGAACCAGGCTGCGGAGCTTTTGGGCATCAAGCGGACGACCCTCATCGAAAAGTTGAAGAAAAAAGGCCTGTAGCCGGAACGCCCGGCGGCTTTTGACTGCGGGCATGCCCGCAGGTTTGCCTGCCCTTGCGGCAGGAGGAGGCTATCATGAACATGAAAATGGCAAGTATCCTTTGTCTGGTCATCATGCTGGCCGGCTGTGTGGCCGGGCAGCAGCGCGGTCTGGTGGGCGATACCTATGTTTCGTCTTCCCAGCCCGCTCTTGCCCTCAAAGCCCGTGACCTGCCCCTGATGGGCAGCATGACGGGTGCCTCGCGCCTGACCAGTTCCGGCGCCATGGGAGGGCTTTTGGTGGACAGCTGGGTCACGGTCTACGGCAAGGGCGACGGCGCGTCGCCTCTGGCCATCGTGGCTCACGGCGAAGTCCCCAACGGCTGGTACTGGGACGGCATCATGCGCCATCCCTTCAGCATCAACGAAGGGGTGGAGACCATCGGCGGCGTGGGCTTCCAGGCCTGCACCTATGTCACCAGCGAAAAGCGTGACGCCTTCCTGCCCCTGGAAGACCCCGAGGGGGCCCGCATCCTCGCGCAGGACGGCCAGCCGCCCCGTCGCTGGCTGGCGCGCATGTTCGCCAACCGCTTCAATTTCGACAGTGACAAGATCGTACTGGAATACCGTGAGCCCCTGCCCGAGGACATCACCTCCATCACGGCCCTGCCTCTGGGGCGCGCCGACTATATCGCCGCATTCGAGCAGCGTGCCCGTGAAGCCTTCATGGTCGAGACCGCGGCTGTCCCTGCTGCAGGCATCATGCCGCAGCGCAACATCGGCGCATTGCAGTGGCGTTACATGGATGAAACGTTCTGGGGAACGGTCTCTCCCTATGACCGTATGGACTGGCGTTAACCCATCCTGGCGAAAAATATACGATTTTGCGTTTCGTCTTTGTTGACGAAACGCTGTCGTCTATTGTACCCAGTAAAAGTTGTTGAAATTGGCGCAACGAGGGGAATGCAATTCCACTGTTGCAGGCTATACGCATGAGGTACACCATGGATGATTATTTGAAAGAAGCACTGGAAATTGCCAGGGCGCAGGCCAGCGTGCGCGTCATGTCGGAAGAAGAAATCACTTCGTTTATCCAGAAAGTGGCTGCCGGTATCCGTACCGTCGCCGAGGGCGAAATGCCTGTGGAGCTGGATTCCGCCGACATGCAGCAGGATGCCCGCAAGTCCATCAAGGAAAAGTCTGTAACGTGTCTTGAATGCGGCAAGACTTTCAAGATCCTCACCAAGCGCCATCTGGCCATGCACGGCATGGATGCCGCGGCCTATCGCGAAAAGTGGGGCTTCAAGAAAGATACGCCTCTGGTGTGCAAGGCGCTGCAGCGCGAGCGTCGCCGCAAAATGAAAGACATGAAGCTGTGGGAAAAGCGTCGCAAGGCCCAATAGCACAAACACCCGCCGCCCGGCGGGTTTTTTCTTTTACCGGAAGGGCATATGCTGCCCTGGTACAGCATATGCCCTTCCGGGGGAGCATGACGCTCCCACCTCTCCGGACAGGCATCGACTTTGTCCCCTTCGTCCCAAGCATTCCCCCAAGGATCCATCGCATGAACCATCCTGTTTTTCCCGTACCCGCCACGCCCGCTGAAGCGGTCCGTCTTCTTGATGCGCCGCTGGAGGCCCTGCTGGACAGCGCCGCTGCCCTGCGCGAGCGGCATCACGGCAAGCGCATCAGCCTGTGCGCCATCATCAATGCCCGCAGCGGCGATTGCGGCATGGACTGCCGTTTCTGTTCCCAGAGCAGCCACAACCACACGCCCATCGCCCATTTCCCCTTTCTGGAGGCGGCCGAACTGCGTGAACGCATCCTGCGGCTGGCTGCCTGGCCCGTGCGCCGTATCGGCATCGTGACCAGCGGAGGGGCCCTGGAAGAGCAGGAACTGCATTGCCTGCTGGCTGTGGTGCGTGACCTGCCGGAAGACGTGCGTCGCCGGGTCTGCACCTCGCTGGGGCGGTTGCCGGAAAAACATCTGCGCGAACTGGAACAGGCCGGTGTGCGCCGCTACCATCATAATCTGGAGACATCGCGTGCCTATTATCCCCGCATCTGTTCCACACAGCTCTGGGACCAGCGTCGGGATACGGTGCTGCGTGCGCAGGCAACGGGCCTTTCGGTCTGCGCCGGCGGGCTGTTCGGCCTGGGCGAGAGCTGGGAGGACAGGATGGACTTTGCCTTCAGCCTGCGGGAGCTGGGCGTGCGCCATGTGCCCATGAATTTCCTGCATCCCCATCCGCAGACGCCGCTGGCCGCACAGCCCCTGCTGGAACCGGAGGAGGCCCTGCGCATCATCGCCCTGTTCCGGCACATCCTGCCCGAAGCCAGCCTGCGCATCTGCGGCGGGCGGCCAGAGACCTTGCGGGAGCGCCAGGGCGACATGTTCCGGGCCGGGGCCGATGCCCTGATGACCGGTGACTACCTGACCACGCAGGGCATGGGCGTGGAAGAGGACATCCGCATGATCGAAGTTGCGGGGCTGGAGGTGGCACGTCCATGAGTGCTGGAAAGATGACAGCGGGTCGCCCCGGCGACAGGGGCCCCGTACAGGGATTTTTCGTGACCGGCACCGGGACGGACGTGGGCAAGACCGCGTTCACGGCGGCCTTGCTGCGGGCCCTGCGTGGCCGGGGCGTGGCGGCCCAGGCCCTCAAGCCCGTCCAGACCGGTGTGCGGCCGGAGCAGCTGGCGACCTCCGCTCTGGCCGACGGCGTGGCCTACGCGCGTGCCGTGGCCGACCTGCCGCCCTTGCCCCCGGCGCCTGCGGCGACCCTGCACTGTTTCCGTCTGCCCGCCTCGCCGCATTTGGCGGCAGGGGAAGAAGGGCAGCGCCTGACGGTGGCCGGGCTGGCCGAGGATGTCCGGGCCCACTGGCAGGAGACGGAGACCTCCCTGCTGCTGGTGGAAGGTGCGGGCGGCATGGCTGTCCCCATCAATGAGGAAGAAGACACGCTGGATTTCATGGCGGCCCTGGATCTGCCTGTCCTGCTGGTGGGCAGCAACTGCCTGGGCGCGCTCAACCATGTGTTGCTCTCCCTGCAGGTCCTGCGCCTGAAGGGACTGCGCCCGGCGGCGGTGGTCCTGATGGCGCCGGAAGAGCCGGAAGGACTGAGCGTCGGGGAACGGCATGACCGGGAACGGGTGCTGGCCGACAATCCTGAATTCTTGCGCCTCCGTCTGGCGGCCTGGGGCGAGGATGCGCCGGTGGTCGTCCTGCCCCGTGTGGCCCGGCTGGATGCGGCGGGCTGGCAGGAGCTGGCCGATGCCTGTGCCGTGCTGCTGCCTGCGCTGTCCCGGCATGTGCCGTCCCTGACAGGGCGGCAGGCACCAGCGGGCGAGGAAGAGCCCCTGCCGCTGCGGGACAGGCGCATCCTCTGGCATCCGTACACGTCCGTGGTGGATCCTTTGCCGGTCTTCGCGGCCGCGCGCAGCCACCACAACCGCATCGTGCTGGACGACGGCCGGGAGCTGGTGGACGGCATGTCCTCGTGGTGGACGGCCATCCACGGCTACAACCATCCGCGTCTGGTGGCTGCGGCCCAGCGGCAGGCCGGGAGGATGCCGCATGTGATGTTCGGCGGTCTGACCCATGCGCCTGCCGTGGAGCTGGGCGAACGCCTTCTGACCATGCTGCCGCAGGGCCTGGCGCGTGTCTTTCTGGCGGATTCCGGCTCCGTGTCGGTGGAAGTGGCCTTGAAGATGGCCCTGCAATACCAGCAGGGCATCGGCCAGAAGCAGCGCACCTGCTTCCTCACGCCCCGGGGCGGTTATCACGGCGATACCACCGGCGCCATGTCGGTGTGCGATCCCGTGACCGGAATGCATTGCCTGTTCACGCATATGCTGCCGCGCCAGATCTTCATGGAACGGCCTTCCTGCCGTTTCGACCAGCCTTTCGATCCGGCCAGCCTGGATGATGCCCGCCGCATCTTCGCGGAGCAGGGCGAGCGCATCGCGGCGGTCATCCTTGAGCCGCTGGTGCAGGGCGCGGGCGGCATGTGGTTCTATCATCCCGACTATCTGCGCGGCATGGCCCGCCTGTGCCATGAGCACGGGGCCCTGCTGGTCTTCGACGAGATCGCCACGGGCTTTGGCCGTACCGGGACGCTGTTCGCCGCGGAGAGGGCCGGTGTCTGCCCGGACATCCTGTGCTGCGGCAAGGCCCTGACCGGCGGCGTCATGACGCTGGCCGCCACGGCCTGCACGGAAGAAGTGGCCCAGGGCATCTGCCGGGACGGCATGGTCTTCATGCACGGGCCCACGTTCATGGGCAATGCCCTGGCCTGTGCCGTGGCCTGCGCCAGCCTGGACATCCTGGCGGAGGGCCGCTGGCAGGAGCAGGTGGCCATGCTGGAAACGGCCCTGACAGCGGGCCTGGCTCCCTGCCGGGGACTGCCGCAGGTGGAAGACGTGCGTGTGCTGGGCAGTATCGGCGTGGTGGAGACTACCCGGCCGGTGAACATGGCCGCCATGCAGGACTTTTTCGTGCGGCGGGGCGTCTGGATACGGCCCTTCAACCGTTTGGTCTATGTGATGCCGCCCTATGTGAGCCCCCGCGAGGACGTGGAGCGCCTTTGCGCGGCCATGCACGATGTGCTGTCCCTGCCCGGCATGCTGGCGTAGGGCAGGGGAGTTCTTGCGAAAACATATCCTGATGATGGCAAAGGCCCCGTCTGCCGATGGCAGGCGGGGCCTTTGCGGAATGACGCGTGGGGAAAGGGCCTGAGGGACGAGGGCCCCATCTCGTGTGCCGGCAATAGGCTCAAGGGGCCGTAGGGGCCGGGCCGTTGCGCCACAGGGAACTGCGGGCATCAAGAGCCGCGCGCCCGAGGAAGGCTCTCCTTCCCTCAAAAAATATTTTTCCCGTTACTTTTTTTCACCTTCGGGGGCGGCCCCCGCACCGGCCAGCAGGCCTATCTGGCCGCGGAAGATGACCTTGGTGGCCGTCTCGTCGGCCAGTTCGGCCACGTCCATGAATTTTTCCAGCAGCTCCAGCAGATAGTAGCGGTCGTTTTCGCAGCCGTCCTTGAAATCGGTCTCCAGCTCGCCGGAGCGCATATAGTTCTCGAATTCTTCAAGATCTTTCACTGTCAGCATGGTCGTTCTCCTGTAGCCTCCGGAGACGGCGCAGGCCGCAGGCTCCCAGCATGCGGGCCAGGGCCAGTACCGTGTCGATCTCCTCGCGGCTGATATGGTCATAGTGGATGCCCGCGCTGACACATACCGTGGCCTTCAGCGCACGGCAATAGTCCCGCGCCAGCGGCAGGGCGGCCTTGTCGTCGTGGTGCCCTGTACGGCGCAGGACATGCAGGCGCACGCCATCTTCCGTCCCGGAAGAGGCGGTGTCGGACATGACGCCCGGTCGTGACCTGCCCCCGGCGGTGTGGGCGGACATGGCTTCCGGGACCTCCGGGGGCAGGGCGTTTGCGGGTTCGGCCAGGATCACGGCACCGATATGGGCATCACCGCCGGTCAGCAGCAATTGCCAGTCCTGCCCGGCGGGCAACAGGCGCAGTTCCAGGGCCAGCCGGCCGTGCGTGCAGCGCAAAAGAAAGGGCTGGGATCTTTCCATCCGCAAAGCATGCTGCAGATGGCATGCAAAGGCAAGCCGGAGGCAGGCATTTGCTTGACCCAAAGCCCTGTAAAAGGATAAGTAACAGGCAAACAAAAAAGGAGAAGCCATGGCTCTTGATCCCACCAAGCACCCTGACTGGCAGATCGCCCAGGATGCCGAAAAATCTATGAAAACTGTGGAAACCCTGGCTGCCGAGCTGGGGCTTGAGAAGGACGAGCTGCTGCCTTACGGCCACTACATGGGCAAGATCGAGCAACAGGCGGTGCTGCGCCGTCTGGCTGACAGGCCCAATGGCAAATATGTGGACGTGACCGCCATCACGCCGACCCCGCTGGGCGAAGGCAAGTCCACCACTACCATCGGTCTGGTGCAGGGCCTCTCCAAGCGTGGTGTCAAAACCACGGCGGCCATCCGCCAGCCTTCGGGCGGCCCCACCATGGGCATGAAGGGCTCCGCTGCGGGCGGCGGTCTGGCCCAGTGCATCCCGCTGACCCCGTATTCCCTGAATTTCACCGGCGACATCCACGCCATCACCTCGGCCCACAACCTGGCCATGGTGGCCCTGACCTCGCGCATGCAGCACGAGCGCAACTATGACGACGAAAAGCTGGAACGCCTGTCCGGCATGCGCCGCCTCAACATCGACCCCACCCGCGTGGGCATGGGCTGGGCCATGGACTTCTGCTGTCAGGCCCTGCGCAACGTCATCATCGGCATCGAAGGCGACGGCCGCCGCAACGACGGTTTCATGATGCGTTCGCGCTTCGACATCACGGCCGCCTCGGAGATCATGTCCATCATGTCCCTGGCCCGCGACCTGCCCGACCTGCGCAAGCGTCTGTCGCGCGTGGTGCTGGCTTTTGACCGCGCCGGCAATCCCGTGACCACCGCCGACCTGGAAGTGGACGGCGCCATGATGGCCTGGCTGCTGGAAGCCAGCAAACCCAACCTGATCCAGACCATCGAAGGCCAGCCCGTGCTGGTGCACGCCGGTCCCTTCGGCAACATCGCCCTGGGCCAGAGCTCCATCATCGCCGACCGCGTGGCCCTCAAGCTCAGCGACATCCATGTGACGGAATCCGGCTTCGGTTCCGAGATCGGTTACGAAAAGTTCTGGAACGTCAAGTGTCACATGAGTGGCCTCAAGCCCGATGCCGCCGTCATCGTGGCCACGGTGCGCGCCCTCAAGAACCACGGCGGCGCCCAGCCGCCCATGCCCGGCCGTCCGCTGCCCGAACCCTACACCCGCGAAGACGTGGGCCTGGTGGAAGCCGGCTGCGTGAACCTGCTGCGCCACATCGGCATCGTGCGCCGTTCCGGCGTGTCGCCCGTGGTCTGCATCAACGCCTTTGCCACCGACAGCAAGAACGAGATCGCCGCCATCCGCCGCATCTGTGAAGAAGCCGGTGCGCGCGTGGCCCTGTCCGAGCATTGGCTCAAGGGCGGCGACGGTGCCCTGGAACTGGCCGATGCCGTCATGGACGCCTGCAACGAGCCCAACAACTTCGCTCCCCTGTACGACTGGTCCATGCCCTTCGAGCAGCGCATCGAGACCATCGCCAAGGAAGTCTACGGCGCCGACGGCGTGGAATTCTCCTCGCTGGCCAAGCAGCGCATCAAGGAACTGCAGGCCCGTCCCGACGCCGAAGAACTGGGCATCTGCATGGTCAAGACCCAGTACTCCCTGTCCGACAATCCCGCCCTCAAGGGTGCGCCCACGGGCTGGCGCCTGCATGTGCGCGACTGCCTGTTCTACGGCGGTGCGGGCCTGGTGGTGCCGGTGGCCGGCGACATCAGCCTCATGCCCGGTACGGGTTCGCGTCCTGCCTTCCGCAATGTGGACGTGGATCTGGAATCCGGCCAGGTGACCGGCCTGTTCTAGGCCTTTTCTGACGGCATAACGCTGTGATACGGGGAGACCTTCCTGCCCTCGGGGCCGGGAGGTCTCCTTTTTCATGCCATGTACCGGCGGAGGGGCGGGAGCCGACAGCCCTGCGGACGATCCGTGCCGTCAGGCGGCGGATATTGACATCTTTATCGGAAAAATAGTATTTATTTCATCTGGCCGTCATTGATGGATGGCCGCAGCGTTCCTGCCTGATTCCAGGGATTTGCGTCACCGTGTTCCTTACCGGGGCAACGTATGTGCAATCATCTGGCGTGGCAGGATTTTTTTATGCCTACTCCCTGTCTGACGCCGGACGCTCCCCGAGCGTGCCTTGCAAAGCCGAGCCCTGTTCCGAGCCCTTTCGGTACGGGGCTTTTGACGTTTTCATATTTTTTTGACAGATCACACGATTTTTTATCCGGGGGTCCCTCATGGCTGATATCCGTCTTGCCAAGCCTGCTGCTGGTACCACACAGACCGTCCCCAGCGCTCCTGACGGGCGCTTCATCTTCGATTTTCCTGCGGATGCGGCGACGCTGACCCGCAATGGCGACGATCTTGTCCTGAGCTTTGAAGATGGGTCTTCCATCCAGTTGCAGGGCTTCTACACCACGTACTCCAAGGAAGAGATGCCCTCCTTCCAGGTGGATGGTGTGGAGATCAGCGGGCAGGATTTCTTCGCGGCCCTTGGCGAAGACCTGATGCCCGCCGCCGGTCCTGCCGCCAGCAGCAGCGCCTCGCGCGGCGGCCGCTATAACGAATACGGCGGCAGCGACCTGCTGGACGGCATCGATCATCTGGGACGCCTGGACATCGGTTTTGACGATGGCGTGGAGTGGGCCGATGACAAGGTCGGCGGCTGGACGCACCAGAACCTCGATCCCGAGATCAGCGGCATCATCGCTGTGGACGGTAACGACATGACCCTGGTGGAATCCGGTGTGGAGACCGACGGGAGCCAGGAGATCCAGGGCAATCTCTTCACCCCCGGTGTGCCTGTCGTCGTGGGGCAGGTGATGGCCAGCGATCCTGACGGTGGGCGGCTGTCCTACAGCTTTGCTGACGGCAGCAACCGCATCGTCACCGAGTATGGCGTCATCACCATCAATGCCGGCACCGGTGTCATCACCTATACCCTGAACAACGATGACCCCGATGCCGACAGCCTGGCCCTGGGCGAGACCGTGCGGCAGGACTTCACCGTGCGTGTGGAGGACGGGCAGGGCGACAAGGCCGAGGCCTCGTTCTCCGTGACCATCAAGGGGACCAACGACCAGCCCGAGGTCACGCTGGATGCGGATTCCGAGCTGGGGCTCATCGAGAGCGGCGTGGGGCGTACCGATGGCGGGCAGGTGGTGACTGCTCCGGGCACCGAGGCGGAAAACCAGGCCTACGACGGCTCGCACGCTGACAGCGAGGGCACACAGCAGCTGACGGGCTCCGTGACCGGTTATGACGTGGATGCCGGGCACAAGCTGTGGTTTGGTGCCGTGGCCGGTGACAAGAGCCAGGACGGCAGCTGGGAAGGGGCGCAGAGCCCTGACGCAGGCATCTTTCTGGGCAAGGATGTCACGGATGGCGACGTGGAGAGCAGCGAGCCCGTGGAAGGGAGCTTCGGCCATCTGCAGCTGAACAGCGACGGTACCTGGACCTATACCCTGAAGGGCGAGGGCGAAGCCGTGCA